>JALYKJ010000102.1 GCA_030774845.1 Verrucomicrobiota bacterium | reverse complement strand
ACGTCAGCCGCGAGACTTTGAACCGGCGGATGAACGCGCGGCGGCGGCCCGTAACTTCACAACGGTTCACCACCCGCGTCGGGCTGGCGTCGCGCGGAAGCTGCGCCAAACCGGCGTAATCCTTCTTCGCCTTGAGCTCGGCGCGAATCGCGGCGTATTTCTTCACCGTTGTGCGCTTGCGGTCGTTGCGATTAATCCAGGCTGTCTTTGCCATAAGGGAACGCGGAATTTAGTGGCGAACTCTCGATTTTCAACTTGTTTCGCAAAATCTGTGTAGCCACGGCACTGTGCGCCGTAATTTGTTTTGACCGCCCGTAGGGCGGTGGCTACATCGCATGCACCAATGCTACCACTCGACCGCAAAGACCTTCCGTCGCGCAAGGACGATCTCGCCCAGGCACTGGACGAGGCGCTGCACCGGTTCGTCCAGAAATCCGGACCGATTGTCGATCTTCGGTCGCGCGTTTTTCCACTGATCGACGAAATCCGGATCAATCTGGACGGCGCGAAATTCGATTCCCCTCCTCCGCCGCTAGCGAAGATCGAAGGCGAGACTGCGCGAGCCTTTGAGACGGCTGCCGTCACGGTGAGCGGCCGGAAAATTTCCGTTCGCGGCGTTCCGCTCCACTTGAGAATGGAAATGCGCGATGTGATTTTCGGCAAAGGTGTCGACACAAAGGGCGATGCTGTCTTGTTCGTGCGACGAGCGCGCGAAGGACAACTGGTCCTTTCGGCAGCGCAGTTGAATCTCGAAGAAGCGATCATCCGAATCGCCGGAGCCAAAGCGCGCCTCTGGGGAGTCGAGCTCGAAGAAGTCCGCCTCGCGATGCGCGCGCGTGGCCGGCGCTCGCTTGCCGCTGACATTACGATCCAGGTGAAGAAATTCTTCGCTCGCGCTAACATCGACATCTACGCCCAGCTCGACGTCGATAGCGATTTCGTTGCCAAGATTTCGCAGCTCAAATGCAAAGGCGACGGCAAGCTTGGCTCGTTCGCGTGCGCAACTCTCCAACCGTTCTTTGCTAGAGCCACAGAGAAATCTTTTCCACTCAAATCGCTCCCGCTTGGCGGTCTTCAAATCGTCGAGGTCCACGTCGCCGTCGCGGATACCGTCGAACTCACAATTGATTTCGGGAGTGGCGCAGCGTAATTGCCCCCTATTGCCGCGCTAATCGCCGGAATAAGAGCGCGCCGAGGACGATGAAGAGAACGTTCGGCACCCAGATCAGAAGTTCCGGATGCACTTTTGGATTTCCGCGGAGCGTGTCGGCGATGATGACGAAAAGGAAGTAAGCAACGGCGACGATCAATCCCATCGCGAAGCCGATCGAGGTTTCGCGTCGATGCGCAGTGACACCGAGCGGCACGCCTATGATCGCGAACGCGACGCAAGCAAATGGAAATGAAAATCGTTTGTTAATTTCGGTCCGGCTCTCGCTGCGCTCCCGCGTGCTTTCACTTTTCAACTGGTCGAGCAGTTGTTCGATCGACATCGCGGAGCGGCTCGGCCGTTTCTTCTCTTTCTCGTAGAGTTCGTCGAGGCTGATGGGCAATGTTCCTTCATTCATGCTGATGCCGTCTTTGATTTTGCGCAGATCGCCCGGGTCCTTCTCGTCGCGCTGCTGGTAACGCGCGTTGTAGAGATGCATCAGAATCCGTTTGTTATCGAGATCGGCCTCGAGCATCCCGGTCCGCGCGAACGTCACTCGCATCGGCATCGATTTTTGATCGAGCTCGAACACGGTGATGTTCTCGAGCTTGTTCCCTTCTTTTTTGCCGACGTAAATTTTTCGCCCCGGAAATTGGTCGATCACCTGGTCGCTGCCGAAAAGCGCCATCGGATCGCGCGTGGCCAGATCGAAGATGGTGCTGCGCAATTTTTTCTGCGTGGCGGGTGAGACCTGGACGGTGAGCCAAAGACAAAGCAGCGTGCACACGAGTGAAATGACGCCGAGTGAAACGGCGACGCGCGGGACGCTCACGCCATTGGCCCGGAGCGCGATCAATTCGTTATCGGCCGAGAGCCGGCCGAAGACGAGGAGGATCGCGGTGAGCAATCCCCACGGAATGGTGAAGATGAGCGAGAACGGAAAGACGTAGGCGATGAACGCGAGCAAATATTCGACCGGGACATCGTGGTTCACCAGCAGCGGCAGTAGTTTGCGGAAAATGTTGCCGACCACCAGGACGAGACTCAGCACCACGATCGCGAACAGCACGTTCACGAGCAGCTCGCGACTGACGAACTTGTCGATCAGCTTCATTTTGCGTTTCTGGTACGTCTATTCGGCAGACAGCGCAAGGTGGATCGGCTTCTCCGAAGACGATGTAATTCTGCCGCCGCAATAGCGGCGCATTATCTAGCATCGCGTTAGGGACAACGCGATCCACCTTTAAATCGACGCCGATCTGATTAAAATAATGACCGGATGGACAAGATCGACATCTACGACGTCGCGATCATTGGTGGCGGGCCGGCCGGCAGCACGGCGGCAACGTTGCTCGCTAAAGCGGGCCGTCGCGTCGTTGTCTTCGAGCGCGAAAAGT
>JALYKJ010000101.1 GCA_030774845.1 Verrucomicrobiota bacterium | reverse complement strand
GGGATGGGCTTTCGAGTACGCGCACACCAATCCCAAACTGAAAGCGGCCTACTCATTCTATGGAGTCGCGGTCGATAACGCCGACGATGCCAAAAAAATTGCGTGTCCGGTTTACGGATTCTACGCCGAGAACGACGAGCGCGTAGACGCGACAATTCCAAAGGCAGAGGAATTAATGAAAGCTGCCGGCAAAAAATACGAGCCGGTGATTTACAAAGGCGCCGGTCATGGCTTCATGCGTTCAGGCGAGCCGATGAATCCCGAAGTGCGAGAGCCCGACAAGAAGGCACGCGAAGATGCGTGGGCGCGCTGGAAAAAGCTGCTACGGGAATTGCACTGAGGAAAAAACGGTTGTGGATCCAGCGACTGACTGGATCGCGTTGGTCTGAATCCTGCATATTGTTTCCTGCCGGTAAAGCGCCGGCTGCATGAGAATCCTAAAATTCGGTGGATCGTCGCTGGCAACACCTGATTGCATTCGCGAGGCCGGCAGGATCGTTCTGCAAACAGCGTCCCGTGAAACGACGGTCATAGTCGTCTCGGCTTTTCAAGGCGTCACCAATCAGTTGCTCGATTGCGCCCGATTGGCGGAGAATGGCGCTCGCTGGGAAAAGGCGTGGCGAAAAATAGTCGATCGACATCGCGCTATAATCGACAACCTAACGAAAGGCCGGCGCGCTACCCATCTTCACCGGCAGGCAGAATTGCTTTTCGGTGATTTGCACGATGCGCTGCATGGCGTGCAGTTACTGGGCCACGCTCCGCCACGGGCGCTTGATCTAACCGCGAGTTTTGGCGAACGCCTGTCTGCGCTGATTATCGCGGAATACCTCGGGCGATTTCGCCGCGCGCAGTTTGTCGATGCGCGCGAAATTATTGTCACCGACGCGCAATTCACGAACGCAAATGTCAAGTTCGCAGAAACGAATCGCGCGGTGCGCCGGTATTTCGCGAAATTGTTTCGCACACGTCGGCGGGCCCCAATCGCGGTGGTGACGGGTTTTATCGCGTCCACCACCGACGGACAAACCACGACGCTGGGGCGAAACGGATCGGATTATTCGGCCGCGATTCTGGGCGCGGCGCTTAAGGCTTCGGCTGTGGAAATCTGGACCGATGTCGATGGTGTTCTTAGCGCCGATCCGCGCGATGTCCCGTCAGCGTTCGTGCTGGCGCGGGTTTCGTACGAAGAAGCGATGGAGCTCTCATATTTCGGGGCGAAGGTGCTTCACTCCGCGACAATCGCGCCTGCCGTGGCCCGCGGAATTCCGATTCTGATCAAGAACACGTTTCGATCTGACGAACCGGGTACTTTGATTTCCAGCGGTGGCGGAAAAAGTGAACAGCTGGTCAAAGGAATTACTGCGGTCGCGGGCGTGACACTGCTCACGCTTCGCGGGTTGAGCATGGTCGGCGTTCCCGGGATCGCCGAGCGTCTCTTTCGCGCGCTAGCGTCGCAAGGCGTCAATGTGATTCTCATTTCCCAAGCTTCGTCCGAGCACACGATTTGTTTTGCCGTGCGCGCGATCGATGCCGCTGGCGCCATGGCCGCGGTGCGACAGGAATTCCGGTTCGAGTTTCAGCACCAACACACATCGCTCGACGAAAAACCGGACCAGGCGATCGTCGCGGTGGTCGGTGACGAGATGAAAGGTCACCCCGGTGTTTCAGGCAAGGTGTTTGGGGCGCTTGGCCGGCACAACATCAACATCACCGCTATTGCGCAGGGCGCGTCGGAGCGAAACATCTCCTTTGTTGTTGACACGGCGCAACAGGTGCGAGCGCTCAACATCATTCATCAAACGTTCTTCGAAGTCCGCAAACGTCTCGCGCTGGTCGTGATCGGCGTTGGAAATATTGGGTCAACATTGTTGCGACAATTGCGGACGCAACGGGCGCATCTGCTGGCGCGTGGTTTCGATGTCACTGTCGTCGGCCTGGCCAACAGCAAGAAGTTCGTTCTCGATCCTCGCGGGATCGATCTTGCTCGCTGGCGGCAGCGTTTGTCCGCGTCGCGACGGCGAATGAATTCGCACGTCCTCGCCAAAGAAATTGCCAAACTCGAATTGACCGACGCCGCAGTTGTGGATTGCACCGCTGCTGAATCGGTGGTGGCCGCTTATCCGGATTTTGTTCGGACGAATCTCCATATCATTACGCCTAACAAGCGGGCCAACGTTTTGCCGTGGCGGAACTACGCTGCGCTCATGGAACTCTTGCGAGCGCGACAAAAATATTTTTTGGATGAAGCGAATGTCGGGGCCGGTCTGCCGGTCATGTCCACGCTTCGAGACTTGATTGCCAGTGGCGACGTTATCCAAAAGGTGGAAGGAATTTTTTCCGGCACGCTGAGTTATCTGTTTAATAATTTTAACGGTCGGACGTCGTTTAGCGCGCTGGTGAGGAAAGCATGGGAAACCGGTTTGACCGAACCCGACCCGCGCGACGATCTCTCCGGGCAGGATGTTGCCAGAAAATTGCTCATTCTCGCCCGACAAAGCGGATTGCAATTGGAAATTGACAATGTCGATGTTGAAAGTTTGGTGCCTCGAAATTTGGCGCGCGGCCCGTTCGCGCCGCGGTTCTTCGGCTCACTGGCGCATCTCGATCATAAGATGGCTGACCGTTTGAGTCGCGCACAATCGCGCGGCGGGATGCTGCGTTACGTTGGCACGCTGGCTGGAGATCGCGCTCGCGCGGGGATCAAGGAATTTCCGCGCGATCATCCTATGGCCGCGACGCAAGGCAGCGACAATGTGATCGCGTTCACGACGAAGCGTTACTCGCGCACGCCGCTCGTCATTCAAGGACCCGGTGCCGGTGCCGACGTGACCGCCATGGGCGTATTGTCCGACATTCTCAAGTTGCTTCGTTATTTGCCACATTGACGGCCGTCGATGTGGCGCGCGGCGGCGCCGATGCAAGGTCTTGTATGGTGGACTGGGTGCGCTACAGCCGTCTGCGAACACCGACGATCATTTCCCACAAGCACAAGTTCATATTCATCAAGACGGTCAAGACCGCAGGCACGAGCATCGAGGTATTTCTTTCTCCGCAGTGTGGTTCTGACGACATTCTCACTCCGGTTGATCCTCCAGTAGAAGGGCATCTGCCGCGGAATCATGAGGGTTTCGCCTATCCTGCCGTCGATGTCTTCAAGTCGCCGATCGGTCCGTTGTCGGATTTGCGCCATCCATTTCGCAGGCGCAAGAAGTTTTACCATCATATGCCTGCCTACGTAATCCGGAAGCGCATTTCTCCCGAAATCTGGAAGGGCTATTTCAAGTTCTGTGTCGAGAGAAATCCGTGGGACAAAGTTCTATCGCATTACCATATGCATGCAGCCCGAAAGGGCGACTCGCTGACGCTCGATGCATATCTCGCTACTGGTAAGCTCCCAATTAACTATCGCCGATACACCGATCCGTCCGGAAAGAAAATTATCGTCGATCGTGTTGTGCGCTATGAGAAACTCATGGCCGAGCTCTCTGAAGTCTTCGCGCAGATCAACGTGCCTTTTGAAGGCACACTCGGAGCTAAAGCTAAGTCCGAGTATCGGCAAGACCGGACGCCGTACCACTCAGTGTTTAACGAGAACCAGCGCCGGATTGTTGAAATAGCTTTTGCACGGGAGATCGAATTGCACGGTTACCGATTCTGACTCGTTATTCACTTCGCGCTCAGTAGCTCGTCTCCCAACGGCTGCGCGTCGTAGACGTTTCTGAGCGCTTCGATGATGGCGGCGGAATCGACCGAGACGGCGCGGGCTTGTTTGTCGGTGAAGATGCAATCGAGCACGAGCGATTGAATGTTGCCGTCGAAAATGATGCCGACGAATTCGCCGGCCTTGTTCACCACCGGGCTGCCGCTGTTGCCGCCGAAGATGTCCGCGTCGGAAACGAAATTATACGGCGTTGTCAACGCCAGCTTCTCTTTCTTGTCGATCCAGCGCTGCGGCAAATCGAACGGCGGTCTGTTGTCGTGCTCCGCGGCGCGATCATACAAGCCCTGAAAATTTGTGAACGCTGGAATTTGTTTCCCGTTCTCTTCGTACCCGCGCACCGTTCCGTAAGAAAGCCGCAGGGTGAAGGTCGCATCCGGATAATTGCTCGTTCCTTCAACGGTAAAGCGCGCTTTGGCGAGCTCGGCGTAAGCTTGTTGTTTGATTTCTTCCTGCGTCTCCAAGGTTCGTTTCGCCGTGCGCGCAGTCGCATCGATCGCGCGCGCGAGATCGATCATCGGATCGTGCGCCGCGTCGACCGCAGCTTTGCCGCCTGCGTAAAGTTTTTTTCGAACCGCGACGTCGCGGAGTTGCGTCCCTTTGATTAACTCGAATGCCCGCGCAGCCGGAGATTTATCGCCGAGCACGGTTTTTTGAACGAGCGGATGCTGTGCGCCGAACGCATTTGCGAGATCGGTCAACGAATCGGTGAGCGTGAGCAATTCGACGTCGTCGTGAATCGGTTCGGTGGAAAAAAGTTCCAGCTCGAGCGATTCGTGGTTGCTGTCACGAAATTCCTGAAACCGTTCGTTATTCGGCTTGGCCCGCTCGTCTGCGGCGCGCACCAACAGCCGCGCATATTTGAAAAGCGTGCTGTAGAATGCGCGAGGCTGTTGGTAAAGGCCGAACTTCGGGCGTTCTTGCTCGAAATAGCTATACGCGAGCGCGTTCCTGGCAATCTCATCGTGCGCTTTCCGAATTCGATCATAAGCGCTGGTTGTCGATCTTAGCTTCGCGTCGGCGCCAATCGCATCGCGTAACTTTTGCTCGCGCGTTTGCAGCGCGTTCCAAACTTCAGGATCGAGCAAGC
>JALYKJ010000100.1 GCA_030774845.1 Verrucomicrobiota bacterium | reverse complement strand
CACATATTCAGCCAAAGTCGCGGTCGCATTCAATCGCTGAGCGATCAACCGGCTAATCCGCAGGAATTTCCGCCTCAGGATCGCTCGAGATCGCGACTGGCGGTGCGCTCGGTGGACCGTTACGGATTATTTATCCTTCCTTCATCACGAACGAGACGCGCTCGGTCGCGGTGATATCGGCGGTTGGATCGCCCGGCATGGCAATCACATCTGCGAACTTTCCTTTTTCGAGCGTTCCGGTCTTTTGCGCGATCCCGAAAAGATCCGCCGCATTTCCGGTGGCAGTCTTGAGTGCATCGATCGGTTGCATTCCCAGATCGACCATTAATTTAAATTCTTTTGCATTCTGGCCGTGCGGAAATACCGCGGCATCCGTTCCGAACGAAATCTTGACGCCCATTTTCACTGCGTTCCGAAACATGTCCGAGCGCGCCGCGGCTGCCGCTTTCGCTTTTGCCTGCAGGGCCGGCGGGTAGTTGTCGATCTTGCTCATGATCCATTCCGTCGCCATCAACGTCGGCGTAAGATAGGTGCCTTTGTTTTTCATCTGCGTGAGAGTTTCCGGTTTCATGAACGAACCGTGTTCGATGGAATCGACGCCCGCCTCAATCGCTTCCTTCGCGGCCTGATCACCGTGACAATGCACGGCCACTTTCTTGCGGAGCCGATGCGATTCGTCGACTAGCGCGACCATTTCCGCCGGCGTGAGTTGCGGCGTGTCGACTTCGTCCGCTAACGACAACACACCGCCCGAGACCGCCGCCTTGATCACGTCAGCGCCGTTTTTGACTTCGAACCGGACTGCTTTTCGAATCGCGTCCGGGCCATCCGCGATTCCTTGACTGAAATCGGGTTCGCGGCCAAAGAGCATGTCGCGAAATCCAGAGGTGGCGTCGAAATGTCCGCCGGTCGCGCCGATCCCGTAGGTCGCAACCAACATTCGCGGACCCACGATCACGCCCTTGTTAATCGAGTTCCGCAACGCGACGTCAACGAACTCTTTGCTCCCAACGAAGCGGCTACCAAGGTCGCGCACGGTCGTGAAGCCGGCCTCAACCGTGGCGCGCGCATGAGTTGTCGCGATGATCGCCTGCTCGGACACATTCAGATCAATTTCTTTCAACCGCCGTTCGTTGTAGTTCCCCGAGAAATCGAGCGTGAGATGGGTGTGGCCGTCCATGAAACCTGGCGAAAGTGTTGCGTCTCCCAGATCGATTACTTGGGCGTCTGAAGGAGCCGGCAGATTGCTTCCCGCATCAACGATTTTGTTGCCCTGAACAATGACGACGCCGTTTTGGACAAGCGATTTTGATTTGCCGTCGAAAAGTCGCGCCGCTTTTAAGACGACGACTTTATCGGCAGCGCGGAGCGGAATCGCGACAAGAACAACGATTGTAAGGACGAAAACGAATCGAACACGAATTTGGCGGGAAGCTGGGACGTTCATTCCCGCGGTATAGAAACTTCGCGGCAACAAAGCAAGGCTGCGCGACGGGACCGCCTGCGGTCTTGTTTAACGGATCGGCTTTGGCTTCAATGTTTTCATGCTCCAACCATCGACTTCCTACCGCGGGCTCATGATTCTTGGTTTGGTGACGATGTCGATCTTTGCATCTGTCATTGCGCAAACGAATCCATCGAAAGGTCCGTCTCCCGAATCAAAAACGGAAGCGACTCCCACGCCGCCACCTGCCACTGATTACGACATACGCTGGGGCGTGAAGATTCCATTGCGAGACAAGGTTGAATTGAATGCGACACTTTATTTCCCAAAAACACCCGACGGCTCTGCGCCTAAAACGCCGGTTGTCTTCACGCTCACGCCCTACATCTCTGACACCTACCACCCGCGCGCGGCTTATTTCGCGTCGCATGGCTACGTGTTTGCGCTTGTCGATGTTCGCGGGCGCGGAAATTCCGCCGGCGAGTTCGAGCCATTCGCTCAAGAGCCGCGTGATGGTCACGACGTGGTCGAATGGTTGGCACAGCAGCCGTTTTGCGACGGAAAAGTCGCGATGTGGGGCGGATCATATGCTGGGTTCGATCAATGGGCGACCGCGAAAGAATTTCCGCGACATCTGGCCACCATCGTTCCGGCCGCGGCCGCACATCCGCCGCTTGATTATCCATCGCTTGATAACGTTGGCGAAACTTACGACATGCAATGGTTCACCTTCACCAGCGGCAAGGCGAGCCAGCAAAATCTTTTCGGCGATTCAAAATTCTGGCGGACGAAATTTCTGGACGCTTACAAAAAACATATCGCATTCAGCACGCTCGACTCGTTCGTCGGCAATCCTTCAAAGAACTTCCAGCGCATTCTAAGCCATCCGACCGCCGACGCGTACTACGACGCGATTGTGCCGACACCAGAGCAGTTCAAGAAAATATCGCTGCCGATTCTGACCATTACCGGCCAATACGACGGCGATGAGCTCGGTGCGATGACATTTTATCGCGATCACATGACGAATGCGTCACCCGAAGCGCGGGCGAAACATTTTCTCATCATCGGCCCATGGGACCACGCCGGAACTCGCACACCGACGGATGAAGTGGCAGGCGTCAAGTTCGGACCCGGGGCGATTGTCGATCTTAACGATCTGCACCGGCAATGGTACGACTGGACGATGAAGAACGGCCCGAAGCCCCAGTTTCTGAAGAATCAGGTCGCGTATTATTTGCTCGCAGCCGGAAACACTGGCGCGAATGGCGAATGGAAATACACTGACAACTTCGCCAATTTAATCGCGAACCCGAAAACGTTTTATCTCGAAACAGCCGCCGGCATGGGCAATGGCGTCTTCCGGTCTGGGTTCCTTCACGAAAGTCGTCCAAAAGAAGGTGAAGCTATGATCCCGCCGGGCCAATTCATTAACGATCCGCTCGACACCCATCGCGGCGAAGAAGTCGAAGGCGTCGAGCCCAAGGACAAGACTGCCGGTATCGACCAAAGTTTTGCGCTTTGCATTGGCAATGACGGCCTCGTCTACCACAGCGATCCAGTGTCCAAAGAAACGCCGCTGGTCGGTTGCCCCAAAGTTTCGCTTTGGGTTTCGATCGATACGCCGGACACCGATTTGCAGGCTGATCTTTACGAAATTCAACCGGACGGCACCAGCATCAGTCTTTGGAACGATCTTCGTCGCTTGCGTTATCGCGAATCACTGCGCGAAGCCAAGCTCGTGAAACCTGGCGAAATCGTGAAATGCGATTTCGATCCAGGATTGTTCGTGGCGCGCCGTTTGATGAAAGGCAGTCGGCTCCGTCTGGTCGTCTATTCGCCCAATTCAATCTTCTGGCAGAAAAATTACAATTCCGGCGGAGTCGTGGCCGACGAGACTGCGAAAGACGCGCGCACTGCACACATTAAAGTTTATCACGACGCGCAGCACGCTAGCTCGATCGCCTTGCCGTTGCGCTGATGACGTTGATTTCGCGAGTCTTAATTGTTGGAGCATTTTCTCTTATTGTGATCAATCTGCCCGCTGCGTGCGAGATCGCAGTCGCAATCCGTTATTTGCAGTCCGAAGGAACCAGCCATTCGCACCTCTATCTTTATCGCGAGGATGGAAAATTTTTGCGCCAGCTCACAACCGACAATTCGGGACAAGATGTCGATCCAATATTTTCGCCGGAGGGTGAAACGATCGTCTTCACGCGCGAAAAACCTGACAGCCGGCTCGAATTTTGGAACGTGCGGCCGCTCGGCGGACCTCCAACTAAACTCGATTCGGCTCCGGATTGGTACGACGCAACCAGGACCTCGCCGTATTTCACGAATCGCGAACTGGCCAGGTCGGTGGAATCAACGCCTTCGGCTTCAGCGAGCGCAGAATCATCCACAACGCCGAAACCGGCGGGCATGATTGGTGAACGTCAGACGTACAAAGCTCCGAACGGGTCGGTTGAATTAATTCTGCGCGAAGATCCGACCGATGAAGCAGACCAGATCAACGGCGAAGGCCACGGTAAGCATTATGTTTTGCGTTATTTGAAAACAGGTGTGCAGGCCGATTTCGGAACTTTGCCGGGCTTCTTCGGCGTGTACGAGATCCTGCACGAAAGCCGGAATCCCGATCGACAATTTTTGTTCGAAGGTCTGTTGCGCGTAGTATTCTTCGGTTTGCATGTGAACAGCACGGATGGCGATACGTCGTTTGCCCTTGATCTGAACGGACCACGCCTTGTGCGACTTTCTCCCAATTGGGCCGCGCCGGTCCCGTTGCCGGGCGAGTCGGCCTTTCTCACGCTCACGGAAAATCGTTACGTTCCCATTCCGGGCACCACAAAAACCGCGAACTGCTCTTATATAGAGCGCTGGGACGCACAGCTGCAAAAAATTCGATACGCGCGACCGAAAACTGTCGCGATCTTCTACGGTGCGTCGATTTATCGGCCGGATCGTACGCCGGCCGTGATTACGATTCGACAAAATGCCGATTAGCGAAAATCAATGAAGCATTCTTGCGCGCTTTTCGTATTGCTTGTGACGGCCGCGATGGTTCGCGCGCAGCCAATTGAGTCGCTTGACAAACTCGCCGGCGATTTCTGGACGTGGCGCGCCAGATACGCGCCGTTTACCGGCGATGATGTCAATCGAATCGAGCGGCCGGGCGGAATGCGCGATTGGTCACGCGCGAAGATCGACAATGAACGAAAAGAGTTGGGCGAATTTGAACGGCGCTGGAAGAAGATCGACCCCCGCGCCTGGCCGATTGCGAAGCAGGTCGATTACCGCTTGATCGGCTCCGCGTTATCTCGGGTGCAGTGGGAGTTGGACATTAATCCGAGCTGGCGACGCGATCCGACCTTTTATATTGGGCAAACGCTGACACCGATTGTGGAAGCGTTGACGGTTCCGGCGCCATACAACGAAGCGCAGTTGCGCGAGATTTTGACTCGGATCGACAATGTTCCATCGATTCTCGAACAGGCGGCCCGGAATTTGGATAAGCCGCCGGCGCCATTTGCGCGCGTGGCCGCGCAATCGCTCGAAAACATCCGGCCACATCTGCATCAAATGGTCAGCGCCCTGGCAAGATCGACAACCATTCAAGAGCAGGACCTTTACGCCGCGACTGATCGCGCCGCAGACGCATTGGAAAAATACCGGACTTATTTGCACGAACTGCTCCCGTCACTTCCGAACGAAACTGCGCTCGGCCGCGATGCTTACGTTTTCTTTCTGCGGAACGTTGCGATGTTGCCGTACTCACCGGAGCAATTGCTCGCGATGGGCCGCCAGGAATGGGACCGCGCGGTCGCGTTCGAAACATTCGAAATCCAGCGGAACCGCGATGTTCCGCCACCGAAACTCGCGGAGAACATCGACGAATGGGTCAAGGATGCCGCGGCAAAAGAATCGTCGATCCGCAAATTTCTGGGTGAACGCGGCATTCTCACTGTTCCCGATTGGCTCGAGCATTACACCTTGCGATCAATGCCGGAATTTTTGCGTGCCTTGCAGGGTTTCGGCGAAACAGATGATTTCACTTCGCCTTCACGATTGAATCAAAATTGTATTCGCTATGTGACGGAACCATCGGCAAAGCTCGGCTACTTTTGGCGAGCCACGGCACAGGACCCGCGACCCATCTGCGTTCACGAAGGAATTCCCGGCCACTATTTTCAGCTTTGTCTTTCCTGGACACATGAGAATCCGATTCGACGTCATTATTACGCTTCGACCGCGAACGAAGGCATCGGTTTTTACGCCGAGGAAATGATGTTGCAGGCGGGATTGTTCGACGACAGCCCGCACACGCGCGAGATCATTTACAATTTTATGCGTCTGCGCGCGCTCCGCGTGGAAGTAGATGTAAAACTCGCGCTCGGTCAGTTCACCCTCGATCAAGCCGCGAAATATTTACATGACAAGGTGCCGATGGACACAGACACCGCGCGCGAAGAAGCGACTGCATTTGCGACTGGGCCGGGCGGCGCGATCAGCTATCAAATCGGTAAACTGCAAATCGTGAAGTTTCTGGCGGACGCCCGATTGCAACAGGGCGATCGTTTTAATCTGCGCGCGTTTCACGATTTCGTTTGGAAAAACGGCAACGTCCCAATTTCGCTCCAGCGGTGGGAATATTTAGGCGACGCGAGCGAAGTGCCGAAGTGAACTCGCGGCTTACCGAAATCGGCGTCGGGCGATTTCCTCTTTGAGATCTTCGATCGAGTCTTCCCGCTCCTGACGAATGGTTTTGATATAGAAGATCGTGCCAGCGATACCGAGCGCAGCCGCGCTGAGAAAATTCACGATCGGATTTACACTCCAAAGGTAAGCGCCGAGAATTGCGCCCGCGCTGACAATCAGGTCGCGTACTAAATAATAAGCGCCGACCATTTGCCCGCACCGCGTAGGATCGCAATAACCGATGATGAGCGCCTTACGCGACGTGTCGCCGAATTCCTTGAAGCCGCGAATAACAAACGCAATTAGCAGCGCGGAGAAACTTTTCGAGACGAGCAAGC
>JALYKJ010000099.1 GCA_030774845.1 Verrucomicrobiota bacterium | reverse complement strand
TGTGTGGTCGCGCGTTGCGCAGCGTAAACCGTGACCTGGCGTGGGATAATGCCTTTATCGAGCAGCGGCGCGGCGATTTCCGCCAATCGCTCGTTCCTCACCGCAATCGCGGAAATGACGCTGTCGGTTTCGTTTTGTTCGATTAATTCGAAATCGGTCGTCACTTCCTCCGCCGAAAAAGGAAGGGCTTTCTCGATTTGAATCCGGACCATCTCCGGAAATTCCGCCGGATCGACCGTCGGCAATCGAAATCGCTGCGCCAGGATAGCCGCGACCGGCAAGCTCAAGACGACATCGTCCTGCGCCGACACGAGCGGCACGGCTTCGTCAAGCGTGCGCAGCAAACGCACATTCCACGCGCCGTCACCATCACGCGCCCGCAAAAGATTCCAGCCGTGCGCGGTCGGCGTGATAAAGACCGATGCCGAACTTGTCTCGATGACTAAAACTCCTTCCAGGTAATGAGTTGAGGGACCACGCCCACCCGGCGAAACACCATTTGCACCGTCCGCGTGGCTTTGCCGGCTCTTCCAACACTCACAACGCGCAACACCGGATCCTTGAAGGAAATTAGTCCGCTGAGCTGTTTGAATTGTTCTTGGTTCAATCCCAGCACCAGCCGCACATCGTCGATCGATCCGAACTGCATGTCATCCTCCGTTCCGTCGATTCCATCCGGCCCTTGCTGCGCTTGCAAGAACCGATCCACGACTTCAGGCGTTAGCCCTGGCAAGGCGAGCAAAACATCGCGCGGCGCCCAGGCCAAATCCACCGGACCGCTGCTGTTGAGAGTAAAATCGTCGTCCCAACTGGGTGTGCTCGTGAAGTCAGCCCAGCCGGCGACTTTTTTCAATTCATCGATGCGAGTCAGCAAAGTATGCGGAGGATGATAGTCCTCACTTTCTGGCGGCGCGTTCAAATGATGTAAGCCGGTGTTCGGTTCCACCCAGTCAAGGAGCGAATCTACCATCGTTTCGCGCTCGTTGAGATCGATTCCTTTGATCTCGAGGTATCTCCGCAAAATCGCCAACCGATCGGGATCTTCGCCAGCCGCGAGCCAATTCAAGTTCAGACGCCCGCCTTCACCGGTCAGTCGCGCCTGGTAACTGGCGCCGTTGTCCAGTTGGCCGCTCAAATTCGGCGAACCCGGATTGACCGCCGGATGCAACGCAACTTCGGCGCCCGAACACGCCACCGCTTCCGCTTTCAGCATCCGAGTTCCGTCTGCCGAGAGCGACAGTCGCGAGTCGATATCCAGCGCCCAGGAAATCACCAGCGCGCTCAATAAAAATAATGCCCACAGCGCAAGCATGATCGCGGCGCCACGGGATTTTGCCTTCCGATCTCTGATCTCCGCCTGCCCGCCGTAGCCTTGGCGAAGGCGGGACTTCTGATCGCTGGTTAAGATCGACATCATTACAGCGGCGTCCGGCCGAGAGGAATGATCGCCTCCCATGGTGCGGCGGCATCAGATCGATTGACAGTTACTTTCACCAGCCGCGGCAATGTGCCCGTGTCTGTCCACCGTTCCACCCACACATTCAAGCGCGCGTCAAAATAGCGGACCTGCAAACTGCGCACATCTTCAATCAGCGGAATCCAGCTTTCATTCACGTTAGTGAGCGATGAATCGTCTTTTGGCTTGCGCAGAAAACCGAGATCGAGCCGATCGCTGTCTTTCTTTCCCGATTGCAGCCGCAACGCAACCGCGAAATCGCCGGCGGCATATCGCGTCATTAAACCCGGTCCCGCGCTGCAAATCCAGCGAACTTCGTCCCGCTCGCGATCGTTTAATTTGAACGCATCACCGAGAAGAGCTCCCTGACCGGAAGGCAAGCTTTGCCATTGCTGAGTCAGCACTTCGCGCAAACCATCGTAACGCGCGTCCGCCGCAATCGCTTCGGAAGAAAGCCGAATAGCAACCATGTTGGATTGAACGAAGCGATAGATCGCCACCGCCATCGTGGCCAAAATCGCCGCCGCCATAATGATTTCCAACAGCGTGAAGCCGCGGCGGCGATCAACCGGGACGATAAACATAAAATTCGATCTGCTGTAATTGTTCGGCGCCGCCGCGCGCCCACTTTGCCGTCAACGTCACCCGATTCACACCGGCGAGCTGCGTTCCATTATTTTCCTCCAATTCAGCTGGCGCACTTTTCTGGACCACTTTCACAACGCCATAACCGGTATTGACGGTGAATTCCATCGCTGGATCCGGAAATCCCGGTGTGGCCTGCACTTCCGCCATTCGATTGGACAAAATTTGTCGAACACGATTCTCCTCCGCGTTGAGCGTGCTGGCGTTCAGGCAATTCTGCACCGCGCGACCAAGCGCGAGCACGCCGAGGGCGAAAATCGCCAGGCCCATCAGCACTTCGTAGAGCGCGAAACCTTTTTTACTTCGCCGCATAGTTTGCCAACTCGCCGTGGCCGGTCAGCGGCGAATAGTTTGCCGTCCACGTTCCAGCTTTTCCCGCAAAGCGAACGATCGCGGGCTCGCACGTGCCAGTCGGCCAGAAAATCCATTCGCCCGCTGGCTTGGAGGTGAGTGCGGCAGGCAATGTCAACGTTAACACCGTTCCATGTTCCAAAGCGAACGTCGCCACCGCTTTTTTTTCTTCGTCTCTGGCAAAAGCCTCCGGTTGCACAATCACGTCTTTGTCGCCCCAAACAATCAAGTAGGCGCGGTGCTCGGCCACGCTTCGTTCCTGAGCCTGTCGAACGAGGTTATTAAATCTATCCAACGATGCGCGCAGCCGCCGATCCGCCAAAACGCCGCTTAAACTGGGCACCGCCATCAAAAGCAAAACCGTCAAAATCGCAACCGCGATGATGATCTCGATTAATGTAAATGCCCGGCTCGCCACAGGACGAGCCCGTCCGACCGGCGGATAATTTTGCACCAACGAAGTTACGCTCCCTGCGCGAAATCACAAGACGCCGAGAGCCAGCAAAACATCGCGGTACGTGGCCATCCCAAATTACCTTGCAAGTTCGGCCAACGGGTCTGAATGTTCCACTCGGATATGAGCCTTCTTGCCAGTTTCATGAACCTCGGCGGGCCCGATTTGATCATCATTCTGCTGATCATCCTCGTTCTTTTCGGCGCCAAGAAACTTCCCGAACTGGCTCGCGGTCTTGGCCAGGCGATCAAGGAATTCCAAAAAGCAAAAGACGAATTCAGCGACGAATTGCACAAGGCTGGCCAAACTGACACCGCCGCCAAGGGAAATCTGCCGCCGTCATCGACCGTCCCGCGAACTAACGCGCCAGCAAGCAGCGCGGCTCGGCCCGATCCAAATCAAACGGTTACTCCCGGCGATAAGGCCGATCACGTCTGAGCCCAGGCTCTCCACGGCGAACCTTCTACCGGACTGACGTTTTCGCTCAGTGTGACAAAGGACAGTTGACCGACGGGGCCGATTACGACAATTTCGGCGGCGCTGATTATGTCCGACGCTGACCTACGCGCGCGCATCAAAGAAATGCTGGTCAAAAATTTGATGCTGCAAACCACCCCGGATCAAATCGGGGATGATTTGCCGCTTTTTGGACCAAACGGCCTCGGACTGGACTCGATTGACGCTCTTGAGCTCGTGGTCAGTATGGAAAAAACCTTCGGCGTGGGCGTGCCGAACTCAGAGGTGGCCGGCAAGGCCCTTCGGACAGTCAATACGATCCACGATTATATTCTCGAAAAACGCGGAGAAGTCAGTCAAACTGGCGGAAAGGTCGATAAACCCGCGTGAATTTACTTCATCTTGAGAGCAGTGGCAGTTGGGGCGGACAGGAATATCGCACCTGTCTTGAGATCAACTGGCTGAATGCAAATGGCCACCGCGCCTGGCTCATTTGCGACCCGACCAGCGAAGTGCTCACCAAAGCGCGCGAGCTAGGCACCCCCGTAATTCCGATGTTGCTTAAGCATCGGATCAATCCGCTTGTTTCGTTGCGCATCTGGCTTTTCTGCCGCCGCAATCGCGTCGACTTGATCAAAAGCTACAGCTCCAAAGACCACTGGCTCTGTCTGCCGCTCTTTCTTTGCGGTTGGCCGGTGACGCGCGCCCGCTGCATCACCGATCCGCTCGGCCAAAAGAACCGCGCGTTCATTTACCGGCATGGTTGCGCGAAAATTGTCGCCGACGCGCAGGTGATCAAAAAGGAATTCATCGAGCAATACGGAATCGCGCCCGAAAAAATCGAAGTGATCGGATCGGCGGTCGATCTCGAGAAATTCTCGCCGAAACGCGATCCGATGAAATTCCGGCGCGAAGTCGGGCTTTCGGCGGAAACACCGATCATCGCGAACATCGGAATGATTCGGCCCGACAAAGGACAGTTCAATTTAGTGGAAGCCGCGCGAATCGTGCGTCACCAACGTAAGGACGCGCATTTTGTTTTCGTCGGCGAAGCAACTGGCGGCCGGAGCCGCGAGAAATGGGTTCGAAAGGCGATTGATCGCGCCGGGCTGAACGGAAACGTGCTGATGATGGGATATCGTTGGGACATTCCTGACATTCTTGCGGCCGCGAATATGGTCGTGATCGCGTCGCGCCATACCGAAGCGTCGCCGATTGTTTTGCGCGAGGCGTTCGCCAGTGGTCGCCCGGTTGTGGCCACGCGAGTCGGCGACGTTCCGGAAATCATCGTCCACGGTGAAAACGGATTGATCGTTCAACCGAACGACAGCAACGCGTTGGCCACGGCGATCCTGCTCTTTCTTTCGGACCCAAATCTGGCGGAGCGCTGCGCCGCTAACGGCCTCCGTTACGCGCGAGAGCATTTCTGTTTCGATCGAATGATGCGCGCGAAGCTCGATGTCGATCTTGCCCTGGTCGAAGCGAACAGAAAGCGCCGCAGTCGCGTTGCCAAGCGCGACGTGGCAGAGACCCTTGCACCGATTGCAAATCCCGAGCCGATTTTACCCGACTGACGCGAGATTAATCGCGTCGATCAATTGGCGAAGGCGACCGAAGTTGTTTCGATAAGGCGTCAGGATCAGTCGCGGAACGTTCCAGATTTCCGGTTCATTCTTTTCCTGCCGCAACGCGCTGCCTTGAACGATCGCGCCTTCACGAATGAGGTCCGAGAAATTTTTGTTCAGGTCGGCGACCGCGCTTTTCGATAACGGTTGGCAAATGCGCAAAACCAATTGTTCCCCTACCCAACGCGCGGAATGATAGATTTTGTAGAACAGGAGGATCTCGCGCACCCCTTCATCGACATCGTGCGCGATCTTAAAGAAGGAGAAATCTTCCGATGAAACCAAACCGAGTTTGAAAAGATGCTCGGTCAAAAACTTCATCCAAGTCTCCCAATAAGTGCCATCCGGCCGATCGAGTAACACAATCGGGATAATCCGTGCCTTTCCGGTCTGCATTAGAGTTAGGATTTCGAAGGTCTCGTCCATCGTTCCGAAGCCGCCTGGAAAAAGCGCAAAAGCGTGCGTTTCCTTCACGAAATTGAGTTTGCGGGCGAAAAAGTAATTAAAATTGATGAGCTTGGGATCGCCTTCGATCACTTCGTTCGCCTGCTGCTCAAACGGCAAACGAATATTGAGTCCAAAGCTGTGCTCACGCCCCGCGCCTTTTTGCGCTGCGCCCATGATCCCCTCCCCGCCCCCGGTGATGACCATGTAATCGTGGGTCACC
>JALYKJ010000098.1 GCA_030774845.1 Verrucomicrobiota bacterium | reverse complement strand
CTTCTTCTCAGTCGGAATCTTGAACTGCTCGATGTGTTGTTTGATTTCGTGAACGAAGCTTGCCGCGGCGGCACCGTTCAGGACGCGATGATCGAACGTGAGCGAAAGCGTGATCACTTCCGCGGTTTCGTTTTTCTTTCTGTTGGGAATGATTTCGTGGTGAGCGGTGCCTATGAACAACGTTCCGACTGACGGCGGAACAACAATCGGCGCGCCCGCTTTTACGCCGAAGGCGCCGAGACTGGTGATGACGACCGGCGCGTTCATCGCGTCGACCCGGCCGCTGCGCGTGGCTGCGATCGTTTCGTCATAAATTTTCACAAACTCCGGCCAACTCTTTTTGTTTGCATCGACAATCACCGCGGTTGCAAGGCGATCGTTTTCGAGCGCGACCGCCACACCGAGATCAAAGTTTTCATTTTCGACGATGCTTTCGTCTTCGAGAATCAATCGCCGGAACGGCGCGTGTTTTTCCATTGCCCGCACCACCGCCCACGCGATCATGACCGAAGGCGAGGGGGCGTTCTTACCATTCTTCTTCTTCGCGGCATCGCGCGTTTTCCGAATGGCGTCCCAGCGCGCGTCGATTTGCAGATTCGCCGGAATCACGCGAGAAAGTTTGCGTGTGATTGTCGGTGAAAGCGCGGGTTCGATTCTGTAGTGGTGGTCGCCGTGTCGCCCGCGATCCTCCAATCTTGCGGCCGTCGCGGCCGCCTCAACATCACCTGCAGTTTTTGCGACGGCCTGCGTTGCGCCGTCAGCCGCAGCTTCAGTTGTTAAAATTGTTCCGAGCTCCTGGCCGATGTCGACGGTGTCGCCGACTTTAGTTTTCCATTCGCCCATTGTTCCCGCGAACGACGACTGGATCGGATAAACGGCTTTGTCGGTTTCGACTTCGCACAGATCGTCATCCAAGGCGATCGGATCGCCCGGTTTTTTCAAAAGCGAAACTATTTTCGCATTGCGAATGCCTTCGCCCATGATCGGAACTGTGATCGGTTGCGCGTGATCTTTCGGCATGTCGATCTTCTCTGGTCTGTAGTGGCGCCTGTCCTCGGGCGCAAGCTCTGGTTCTTTGCCGCCGGGGACGGCGGCCTCTACAGCAAGTGGATGCTTGCGCTTTGTTGAAACGGATTTCCTGATTGCGGCAACGATCCGTTCGACATCCGGTAACGCGGCGTATTCATAAATCGGATTGTAACCGATCATGACGTTACCTTTGCTGACGAGGATCGGCGGACTGATCATTTCGCTCCAGAGATCGGGCTGCGCGGTGACGTGTGAGATGATCATCTGACCGACGCTGCAATTTTCAGTGTCCTCCTGCACAACCACGAGCCGACCAGTTTTGTGAACCGAGGCCGCGATCGCGTCTTTGTCCCACGGCATAATCGAACGCAGATCGAACAACTCGACACTGACTTCGTTGATTAACTCGCCTCCCAGCTCGTCAACCCTCGCAGGCCTGCCCGTCCATGTCGCCTCGCTCCCGCGGGCTCTATTGTCGATCTTCGCCAATGCTTCGAGTGATTTCTCAACGGTGTTCCCCCATGCGACCAACGTCACATCCGATCCGTCTCGGAATTTGCGCGCCTGACCGAACGGCACGGCGCGGACAGGTTCCTTGGATTCGCGTTCGGCCCAAAACATGTGTTTTGGAATTAGAAAGAGAACCGGATCTTCGGACTGCATCGCCGTCCAGAGCAGACCAGCCGCGTCTTCCGGAGTGCTCGGGATGATAACCGTCAGTCCCGGATAATGCGCGAGCACGGATTCGTTGGCCTGGCTGTGCCACAAACTTCCGCCGGGAAGATAAGCGCCGTAGGGCGCATAAATCACCGCCGGACATTTCCAATTCCCAAACGAGCGCCATCGCAAATTAGAGATGTTGGTGACCAGCTGATTGAATCCCGGATAGATGAAATCGATGAATTGCAATTCGAAGACGGGACGGCGGCCGTAAGCGGCGAGTCCGCAGGCAACACCGAGAATTGTCGATTCAGCTAGCGGCGAATTGAAAACCTGTTCCGGAAATTCGGTCGAAAGTTTTTGGGTGAGACGAAACACGCCGCCCTTTGGATCTTCAATGTCCTCGCCGAAAATAACGCGCCGCGAATCTTCCTCGAGTCCGAGACGCAACGTTTTGTTCACCGTGTCGCCAATCCGATATTTTCCCGGCGGCAAAATCTCTTTGTCGATCTTTGGCGGCGCGCCGGTCACGTTCGCTCCGAGTTCGTTCGGCGACGGATCTTCTGCTTTCTCGGCTTCGGCGTATTCGCTGCGGACCCGCTCTTTGATTTCGTTGTCGATCGTCGCGAATTCTTCGGCGGTGAGCGCGCCGTCTGCGATCAATTGATCTTTCCAGCACTTAAGCGGGTCGCATTTTTCGAGCGCAGCGAGCTCTTCGGGACTGCGATAAAGTTTCTGATCGTCCGAGCTGGTGTGACTGGAAAGCCGTTCCATTTTCACCCACCAAAAATGCGGTCCGTCGCCGGCCCGCATTTTCTCGAATGCATTGGCAGCGGCGTCGTAAATTTGTTGAACGCCTTCTCCCGTTAATTGCTGCCATTCGTTAGGCTCGAGAACGCCAAGAGCGAGGGGATTAATTTTCCGGGTCGGAGTACTGATGCCATAGGCGTTGTCTTCGACGATAAACAGCACCGGCAGTTTTCTTTCTTTCGCGAAACAAACCGCCTCGAAGAAATCGCCCTGACGAGTAGCGGCATCGCCAACGGTTGTGACGACGACATTTTTTTTGCCGTCCAGCTGAATACCCCACGCCATTCCGCAACCGGGAAGAAGCTGTGAACCGGTCGGTGTCGGCACGCTCCAAATGTGCCGCTCGAGATCGCTGTAATGCGACGGCATCATTCGCCCGCCGCTGCCGGTCTTACGTTTGGCAAAATATTCGAGGGCCAATTGTTGCGTCGTCATTCCGCGGCCCAGCACCAGTCCTCGATCGCGGTAAAAAGGAACGATATAATCGTCGGGTTCCATCTGAACTGCGATGGCAGCGAGCGCTTCATGCCCCATTCCGGAAACGTGAAAGTGGCCTTTGCCCTGGCGATTTAGATTTTGCTCGCGCAAATCGGCATGCCGGCTCTCGAGCATGATGGTGAGCAGGCGCAGCTTATCCTTTTTGCTCAATTCCGGCATACGATGTCGATCTTACAACTGCAGTTGCGACTCGACAATCGCCCGAATTGATTTCGAATAAAAGATTGTCGATGGAAGAGGCGAAAATAAAGCAGGGCAGGGGAGTGATCGAACGGTTCCGGGAATTGCTTCCGCCGTGTAATGCAGTTATTTCGCTGGGCGAGGGGAACACGCCGCTGGTTTTCTCGCCAAAATTGAGCGCGCGCGTTGGGCGTGGGTGCGACGTTTTTGTTAAAAACGAAGGGCTCAATCCGACTGGATCATTCAAGGACCGCGGGATGA
>JALYKJ010000097.1 GCA_030774845.1 Verrucomicrobiota bacterium | reverse complement strand
GCCATGGGCAAATCGATCGCCGAGCTCGAGAACACGCAGCCGCTGCTTTGCATTACTAAACTCACCATCCACGTCCTGCCCGAGCAGCCGCAATTTCAGCAGGTCGCCATTGTCGCGACCACGGTTGTTGAAAAACGATGAACAAATTCCTCTCGCTCATCTGTCTGTCGATCCTGGCGACGCCAGCTCTGCTGGCGGACGAACCTGCTCCCATTGCGCTCAAGAACAAATCTTCGTTCAACATTGATGCCGGAACGCGCAGTCCATTTTGGCCGATCAGCTGGAAACCGACCGGCACGGTCGCCCGCTCCGGCGGAACCGATCAAGGCGACGTTCCAGCCGGCGCATTTCTCGTCACCACGATCACACTCGACGGCGCCACGCGTTTCGCGATCATCAACGGGAAATCGATGCAGGAAGGCCAGCAATTTGGTCTGCAAATCGGCGCTCAAGTCTACCAGGTCACGGTCAAGCGAATTGAGGATGGCCGGGTAATCCTTGGCCGCCGCGACGAAGAGATCGTCGTGCCCCTTCGCCGTAAATAGTCGGCGTGCCTCCGTCGGTTTAACTATCGATCTTAGCGCTGCACGCGAGACGAACTCACCGGCACTCGTCGGTGCGGATCCTGCTGCATAAATCGCTCTGTTCAGACGATTCCAGTTGAGTTTTTCCGCAGAAAACGGCAATCCGTGTGCCGCTCCACCCTCGCCACAGATGGCGCCTAATCCGTAACGATATGAGATCCTCTTGCGAAATCCTCTTGGCGCTTTGTTTGTGCTTCAGCAACAACGCCTGCCCTGAGCTTTACTGACTTCTTTGGCCCGCGCTTCAACGGCGTGCAGACGACGCGCACCGCGCTGGCGCCAAAAAATGCACTCGACTCCGTTCATCGCTGGAACGCGATCGCGATTTAATTCCAATCGCGCTCGGTGCGCATTGGGGCGAGTGCACAACGTTCGTTTTGCAATCATCGAGTCAGTTTCGCGTTCCACCGCCGCCGGCCATGATCAGCGCTGAGTACGCAACCGCCTATGCCGAAGCGAAATCGGTCGGCGGCGACGGAGTTTTCACTCCGACTACGCGCACACCAGAGCAAAGTTTCATTGGAATTTTCTGGGCCTACGACGGAACGCCGAGTCTGTGCGCGCCGCCGCGACTCTACAATCAGATCATCGTTCACATCGCCGATCAGATGCATCTCGGCACTGCCGATTTGGCGCGGCTCCTCGCTCTCTCCAACACCGCCATGGCCGATGCCGCCATGTCAGTTTGGGAATCGAAATATTATTACGACTTCTGGCGACCAGTGGGCGGCATCCGTGAATCCGATCCCGGCACCGGCCCCACCGGACTCGGCGATGGCAATGCATCGACAATCGGCGATCCAACTTTCACGCCGATGGGCGCACCCGCCAGCAATCTCACCGGCCCGAATTTCACCCCGCCGTTTCCATCATACCCATCCGGGCACGGCGGCTTTGGCGGCGCGGTCTTCCAGACATTGCGAAATTTTTTCGGGACCGACAACATCGCGTTCACCTTTGTCTCCGACGAATTCAACGGCGTGACCAAAGACAACACCGGCAACGTGCGTCCCTACATGCCGCGCAGCTTCGCCAATCTCTCCTCGGCGGAAGAAGAAAACGGCCAGAGCCGGATTTATCTCGGCATCCACTGGTCGTTCGACAAAACCCAGGCCATCGCCCAGGGCCGCAACGTGGCCAACTACGTCTTCGACCACGCCTTCACGCCGCTTAGCAAAAAGTGACCGAAGGTCATCCCGAGCGAAGCCGAGGGATCTTCTTGAGTTTTCCTTAGAAACACCGACGCCACGCGGTGTTGTTCATCCGAGCAGGCAGGCATAGCTTTCCGCGCGTTGCACGCGAGGCGCACAGCATTACATAGCTGCCACCATTGGCTCGCTGAGCCGACCACGCGCTTCTGAGTTGTAGGGCGAGCGCTCCGCTTGCCATCTAATCGAAAACGGCAGGCGATGCGCCTGCCCTACAAT
>JALYKJ010000096.1 GCA_030774845.1 Verrucomicrobiota bacterium | reverse complement strand
TCCTGGAGCTGTTTGAGCACGAGGTTCATTCCGGAATAAATCGGCGACTTTTCGAGCTCGCCGCGAGCCGCTTCCAAACCAAGCTCGAAGTGATCAACAATTGAAACCAATTTTTCCAAGAGGCTGGTGTTCGCATATTTTATCGCCTCCTCCTTTTCCCGAGCGCACCGTTTCTTGTAATTTTCAAAGTCGGCCTGACTGCGCATCGCCAGGTCGCGAAACCGATTCAGGTCCGCTTGCAAACCGGCAACCGGATCGTCCCCGTCAGTCTGGTCCGCTGCCGGCGCGCCGTCCGACGCGGAAGATGTCGATCTTTGTTCCGCGTGCGCCCGCTTCTTCAGCTCGCCAGATTCTGTTACCGGGATTTTTTTCATGTTTTTCGGATCGCAATCAAAGTGATGTCGTCATTTTGCGGAGTCGACCCGACGAAATTTCGCAAATCATCGATCAACCGTGTGACGATCGCCTGGGCGCTCTCTTTTGCGCTGGACTGAACCGAAGCAATCGTTCGTTCCAACCCAAATTCGTTCCCTTCGTTATCGAGGGCCTCCGTGATTCCATCCGTATAAAGAAGGATGCAATCATTGCGCTCGAGCGGCACAGCGACGTCCGTTGTTAACCTGTCGAACACGTCTCCACTGTCAATGCCGACGACCATGCCCGGCGTCTTCAATGGTGCAATAGTCTGCGATTTCTGTTTGTAAAGGAGCGGTGCGTCGTGTCCGGCGCGCGCGAGTGTAACGCCGCCGCGCACATGATCGAGAACCAGGTAGGCCATGCTGATGAACATGTCCTCCTTAATGTCGGGATAAAGTTGTCGATTTACTTTTTGGAGAACATCGGCCGGCGAAGGATTTCCGATAGCCTGGCTGCGCAGGACGCTGCGACAAATCGCCATGATAAGAGAAGCCGGGACGCCTTTGCCGGAGACGTCCGCGATGGCAACGCCGAGCCGTTCGTCGTCGACTTTGATGTAATCAAAATAATCGCCGCTAACCTGGCGCGCCGGGACGTTCATCCCGCTAATCTCAAATCCGTTCACTTTTGGCGCTTCCGCCGGAAGAAGAATGCGCTGAATGTCGCGCGCGATTTCCAGATCGTGGTCGAGCCGTTTCTTTTCGTTCGCCTCCGAATAAATGATCGCGTTGTAAAGCGCGAACGCCGATTGCTCGGTGATCGATTTGAAAACGACAAAATCGTTTTGCGAAAACGGCGCGCCCATTCGGCTGTTCGCGAGCGCGAGCACGCCCATGTTTTGTTTCGCGTAGAGAAGAGGCGCCACCATCACCGAGGTCGCGCCCAACGAACTGTCGCGCAGCTTTGCCAATTCCGGTACTTCAGAAAATTCATTCAAATAAAGCGGCGTAGCCGTCTGCCACACGCGTCCGAGCAAACCTTCACCGCTTCCGACATTGTGAAGCCGGAGAAAACTTTCCAACGCGACCGGCGTGGCCGCGACTTGCTGCAAAATATGCGGCGGAACGTCCACCAGCGGCGGGCAGCCTTTGGAAACGAAAGTTGGCACAAGCTTTGTCCCGCTTCGATCCGTCAGATAAAGCGCGCCACCCTGTGCGTCGAGGACGCGCGTCGCTCCTTCGACAATCAATCGATGCAGATCTGCGGGCCTGATTGTTTCGCTGAAAGCTTCTCCGAGGCCATGCAGAAAATCGAAAACCAGCGTCTCCTCGACCTGAATCTCTTCCTGCGAACGCTCCAACCGGCGAATGCTCCGTCGTTGTCGCAGCAGCGTATAAATCCACGCGGCCAGGCACGCGATCAGCAGCCCTAAGAGAATGGTTGGCCGCATGAGGTCGTGGCCAGCTTACTTCCCCGCTGTCGTTTGATGGAGGTCCTGTTTTAAGTAATCGAGAACGTCTTTAAACCGGGAAATATTTTCTGGCGCCGCCTCGCACAGGGCCTCATGCGCTTCCAGCATCGTTTCGGCCCGCTCCTTTTCTGCAATGTCGGCGCCGTCTGGCGCGTCCTCGTTTACCTTTTCGCATTCCGGGGCGGTCGCACCATTCGAGCGAATTTCGAAAATTTGGTCGAGCCCAAGTCCGGAAAGAAGTTGGCGGCTACGATCGCCACAATGAACGACATGGAGATGGCCCTGCCCAAGTTCCCTCAATCGCAGCGCCACCGCCGCCATCGTTCCCATGAAGGTAGAATCCATCATCGCGCAATGTTCCAGGTCGAAAACAAACTCGCGGTAGCCGCGGTTGACCATTTCTTGCGCGAATTGCTTCAGGCTCCCGCTGTTCAGGAAGTTGCCCTTGCCTTCCACTCGCACCCAAACGGCCGGACCGTTCACGCCCACTAAAATCGATGACTGCACAACTGAGTACATAAGAATACAAGATCGACATCGGCGCTGTCAAACAGCCGCCAGTCGTTCAACGACAGGACTTTATCGACTTACTCCCACAGGTAGGAGTGCGTTTCCGCCACAATCCTCCCGTTTTCAATCAGCAAACAACGCCACGCCGTCACCCGACCATCGTCGAAGTAATCGTCTCCCACCACCTTGAACTCCGTTTTGTAGCTGCCGCGCGCATTCGAATACGAAATCTCCTGGGCCTGGACATGCGCATGCAGTTTTTCCTGCCGATACTCCAGACGCACCGTCAAATTGGCCGCGCGCCGGGCGCGCCAGAAAAAATCGAAGTAATTCCCAATTCGCTCGCGTTGATCGAGCTTAGTCACCGCGCCAAAAAGCCGATACTGCCGTTCGAATCGGATCGAAGCGTCTTGCACCGTGGTTGACTTGCTCGAGGGCGCTGTGCTCGAGAGTTTTCCTCCTTTGGTTGCACCCTGAACACTTTCATCGGCGTCGGTTTTCTCCTGACCGGGCGCAGTCTTGGTCAAAAGATAAAGCTTCGTCTTTCGAAATTGGAAATCATCACTCAACGCCGTTGGCAGCGGAACGACACGATCGAGCAAACGCGGTTGTTCTGCGCTGCGACCGAATCCGCACGCCACCGGTATTAAAACGAACAGTGCAATTCCGAATTTCACGCCTGTTAATGAAACCGTTTCCAGTTTCATCTGTCAATTCGGGTCGCAGGGAGCGCGACTTGGAACACGCTCCTCGAAGAGTTACTGTTTTCAATGACTGAAGTCCGGTACGACCGCGGAATTTATCTCCCGGCGCACGACTTGTGGCTCGATCCCTGGGAGCCGAAGCGATTCGCCTTTGTGTCGCATGCGCATGGCGATCACATCGCGCCGCATGAAGAGATCATTGTTTCGGAGCGCACCGCGCGTTTGCTGCAGGCGCGGATGCCCGGCACCCGCATCGAACACGTCCTGCCATTCGGCGAACAACGACGCGTGCACGATGTCGACGTAACGCTGCTTCCCGCCGGCCACATTTTTGGTTCGGCGCAGTTATTTGTCTCCGGCGAATACGAAACGCTCCTTTACACCGGCGACTTCAAATTGCGTCACGGAAAGTCAGCTGAGGCAGCGGAATGGCGCCAGGCTGACACGTTGATCATGGAAACGACGTTCGGTTTGCCACGCTACCAATTCCCGCCGACCGAAAAAGTGATCGAGCAGATTGTAGCGTTCTGCCGCGACGCAATCGAAGAAGGCGCAGTGCCGTTGCTCCTCGGCTACTCGCTAGGCAAAGCACAGGAAATTCTATGCTCACTCGACGGCGCGGGTTTGACACCGATGCTGCACGGCTCCGTTTATCGAATGACGCGCATCTACGAGCAATTTGGGCAATCCTTCTGCAAATACGTCCGTTACAAAAAGGATGACGTCGCCGGAAAGGTGCTCATCTGTCCGCCGAACGCGAACCACTCCCCGATGATCGAGAAAATTCGGCGCAAACGCGTCGCAATGATCAGCGGCTGGGCAGTCGATCCAAATGCAGTCTATCGATATCAGGTCGACGCCGCGTTTCCGCTCTCCGATCACGCCGATTACAAGGATCTCGTTCGTTATGTCGATCTTGTGCAACCGAAACGCGTGTTCACGCTCCACGGGTTTGCCGCCGACTTCGCGCGCGATTTGCGGGAGCGCGGAGTCGAAGCCTGGGCGCTGAGCGAAGAAAACCAGATGGAATTGAAGCTGCAGAAGATCGCTGTAGAGGCCGCTGTCCCCGGCGGCAAGAAATTAGACAAGCCGCTGAGGACAGCGGCCACTACCGATTCAGAATTCCTCCAATTCGCAATTGTCGGTGAATCGATCGCCGCGACAACGGCGAAGCTGGAGAAGGTTCGTTTGCTGGCGGAGTATCTGCGCACGCTGAACAGCGTGCAGTTGCCGATCGTGACGACTTATCTGACGGGTCGCGCATTTGCCCAGAGCGATCTGCGGACGTTGCAAGTTGGCTGGGCAGTGATTTATCGCGCGTTGGTCGCCGCCACAAAAATCAGCGACGCAGAATTTCATCGCATCGCGGCTACTCACGGAGATCTCGGCAAAACCGCGTTCGAAGTTCTTGAGACGCGGACGAAACCGCAGCCGTTTTCAATTTTGGAATCGCGCGACCTTTTCGAAAAACTCCATCACGCGCGCGGACCGATTGCGAAGACGGATCTGGTGCAAACGCGCTTTGCGAAGCTGTCCGCGCGCGAAGGTCAATACCTCGTGAAAATTCTAACTGGCGATCTCCGAATTGGTTTGCGCGAGGGATTGGTGGAAGAAGCGATTGCACGCGCGTTCGAGGCTCCGCTCGAAGAAGTCAAAGAAGCGAACATGTTGCTTGGCGATATCGGCGCGACGGCAGCGCTTGCCTCGCAAAGACAATTGTACCGCGCAGAGCTGTCGATCTTTCGCCCGATCAAGTGCATGCTTGCCACGCCGGAGCCGACTGCAGAAGCGATCTGGGAACGATTTGCTGCTGTAGAGGCCGCTGTCCCCAGCGGTGATCTTGCGCGCAATCCGCCGAGGAGGGCGGACGCTACAGTTTATGTCGAAGACAAATTCGACGGCATTCGCGCGCAACTGCATCGCAATTCGAAACGCGCCGAGATTTATTCGCGGGATCTGCGGCTCATCACCAATCAATTTCATGAACTAGCCGAAGAGGCGCGCAAGTTTGATGTCGATCTTATTCTCGATGGCGAGATCGTTGCCTTCGAGGAAGAACGCAAACTGACCTTTTTCGATTTGCAAAAACGGCTTGGAAGGAAAACGGACGGCGCAGATTTGTTTGTAAATCCCTCAGCGGATGTTCCAGTCGCGTTCATTGCTTTCGATTTGCTCTGGCTCAATGGCCGCTCGTTGCTGAAGACCGCGCTACAGAAACGGCGCGAGCTTCTGCGCGATTTGAAATTGCCGCCGCAATATCAAATCGCGGAAGTTTTCCCGGCACGCTCCGCGGCGGAAATCGAAGAGCATTTTCACCAAGCGCGGCGGCGTTTGAACGAGGGCCTTATGATCAAGGATCCGAAAAGCTTTTACACCCCAGGCGCGCGGGGAATGTCTTGGTTCAAACTAAAGAAAGAGCTGGCCACGCTCGAC
>JALYKJ010000095.1 GCA_030774845.1 Verrucomicrobiota bacterium | reverse complement strand
GCGCGGTTAGCTCAGTGGTAGAGCACTACCTTGACACGGTAGGGGTCAGAGGTTCGAAACCTCTACCGCGCACCATTTTTCCTTCGCCATGCGCAGCTCATCTGAAATTTTAAAGAGCGCAATCGCTGCCGCGACGGAAACTCTGCAATCGATTGTCGATCTTGAATCGCAAGTTACCAAGGCGGCGGAGTTAATCCTGAATTGCCTAACGAATGACAAAAAAGTGTTGGCCTGTGGAAATGGCGGGAGCGCGGCGGACGCAGCCGATTTTTGCACGGAGTTGGCATGTCGTTTTGTTGAAGACCGCCGCCCCTATCCGGCAATGAATTTGGCTCCGGGCGGAAGTTTGATCACTGCGATTGGCAACGATTATGGATTCGAGGAAATCTTCGCGCGCCAGGTGCGTGCGTTTGGAAACACCGGCGACGCTCTGATTGCTATTAGCACCAGCGGCAGATCGAAAAATATTCGGCGCGCAATCGAAGAGGCGCGCGATCACAAACTAAAAACGATCGCATTGCTGGGACGCAACGGCGGATCAACTGCCGGAGTCGCCGATGTCGATCTTATCGTGAAAGGCGATTCGACCGCGCGGATTCAGGAAGCTCACAAGTTCATTCTCCACGTCGTCTGCGAGATTTGCGAGGCACGGCTGCCGCGGAAATAACTCAGATTAAATCGCAGCCGCTTCAGCTGGCGTGTCGGAGCCGGTGCATTTACTCGATCGGTAACGCCAAATTGCAAACCCGACGAACAAGAGATCGAGCAAGACAAACGTGGCGACATAGGTTTCGCCGCCGATGCCGAATCCGTAGGAGTGCAAACCTTTGCCGAGGACGAAGTTGACGCCGTACCACGCCATCAACACGGCGAGAAAGCAGATCACGCTCGCCACGACGAGACCGAATTCGGTCCACCAACCGGCCAATCGTCCATGCAGCGCGGTCAGATAACAAAGCAGTGCGATCAAAGCCCAAGTCTCCTTTGGATCCCAGCCCCAAAACCGTCCCCAGGAATAATTCGCCCAAACTCCGCCGAGGATCGTTCCAGCGGCGAGGAGGAGCACGCCGAGCTGCAAAACACGATAAAGCCAGAAATGCATCGGCGAGTCCGCTCGCGCGCGCTCTGGATCGCGTGCATAACGCCAAAGCAAGATGTGACCGAAACCCATCGCCAGTGCGAACGCGGCGTAGCTCAACGTGATCGTCAACACATGAATAGTGAGCCAGAAATTATCGCGTAAAACTGGGACAAGTGGATCAATGCTCGATGGCATTGCGATCGGCATTTGATGGACGAGTAGAAGAGCGACGAGCGTGACTGGCAACGCCGCCAGCAGATATACCGGCGTCCGATAGCGCGTGAAAAAGATCATGCCGAAAAATGAAACCGCGAACGACACCCAGATGATCGATTCGTACATGTTCGTCACCGGGGGCCGGCCACCGATCAGGCATCGCATGACAATTCCGCTGGCATGAAAGGCGAGCGCGAGAACTGCGACCGAGACGCCGATGTTCCGAAGCACCCGGCCGCCACCGCGTAAATGCGCGACGAGCAGAATCAAAAAGGCCAGTCCGTAAAACCAAATCGCTCGATAGAAGGCTTCGAAATGATTGTAAAAATATTCGAGCCGCAGTTGTCGATCTTGCGGATAAATGGAAGGACTAAGCGCGCGTAAACTTTCGCGGAGCTGACTGGCGGTGCGGCTGAAATTAAATCCATCGGCCTGCACATAACTCGTGGCCATCGTTTGAAGCTGAATTTGAACGGGCGCGAATTGTGTTTCGCTGTAATAACGCGAAAACTCTGGAGGGACGACCCATGCTTCGGTTTCGCTCTTCGATGCAGGAACAATCAGAAGCGCGCTTCCATTCATCACGTTAGCGAGAAGCGCGAGCCGATCGCTGACGCTCAGCGCTTCCTGTTGGACGCGATCGAGTGCTTTCTCGGCCCGCTTCAATGCATGCGCTTCGTTCGTCAGGCGCTGCAATTCCGCTGAAGCAACCAGTTGTTCAAAAGAGAACCGGCTCTCGGTTTTATCCAGCCCGATTCGTTCTTTCAATTGGCCTAACGAAACGAGTACCATTGGCTCATTCCGCCAGTCGTGCGTTTCCAGCGCAGCCGACAAAATGAAATCGCTCGGCTGCCATTTTCGATGAGTTTTGCCGGTATATGTCGATCTTCCGGTGATTCGAATCAGCGTCTCACGCGCGAAGGTATCGATCGGCTTTCTCCGCCCGCCGTCTTGAATGGCGAGCAGACCAAATTGACGAAAATTCAGACCGCTCGTGTCGACGGACGTCTGGCTTGATTCGGCGGCTTGCGCGATCGCGCCCGACTGCGAAATCGCAATTACAAGCGCGCCCATCAAGACGATGTGGAGATGTCTCACGTCCGAGCAGTTTAACCGTCGCCGAAGTCATCGACAAGCGGGTTAGAAGACGGGAAACCGCCTATTTGGAAAATCGTGGCCCGCGCGATGCTCTTGCGGAGCGGATGCAGCTGGTGCCGAACCAGATTCCACCCGAGCGTTTGATCACTTCGATGGACGCGCAGGAAAGCCGTTCCATCGGGGACGGCTCTGGTTCGCCCTTCGTCCTTAAAGACGCTGGAATGATGTCTGGAAATTCTCGTTGGGTATTTATCGGCGCGATCATAGGAGCGATGCTTCTTTCGATTGGCGGAATTATTTTTGGCCGGCACCCACAAAAAGAAGGCGATCGATTTGGTGTTGCCACTTTTATCAAAGCGCGAACCCACAGTCTCGGCGTGCCTGGCTCAACCGAACCTCCGGCGCCGATCGTAATCCAATTAAGCGCCGACATGGTCCGCGTGAGTGCGATTGCGCTTGGTCATCCACGCCTTGCCGTCATCAATGGAAAGACTGTGACTGAAGGCGATAGTGTCACTTTGCAGGCGCCAAATTCCGCGGTCGCGCTCATTCTGCGCGTCGTCAGAATTGGCGATGGCTCGATCGATCTTTCGGACGGAACAAAAATGTTCAGCGCTCGGTTGACCATTCCTTCACCGACGAAACCGAAAACGCCCTGATTGCCGATCTCGGCCGTGACCTGGTAACTCAGCTGCGTTTTAAACTGCGCAGCTCGTTGAGCAAAAAGTTGCCGACGCGACGGGCGCGGTTGCGCGACGTTCTCCAGATACCGCGGTCAACAAAGTAGGTAAGGAGAATACTGTCGCGCGTTTTCACCTCCGAACCAACCGGATCAGCCGAATGCCAAGTATCGTTCCAAACGGCGAAGGCGTAGCCGCTGTTCGGCGCGAATGGCATTTGCGTTCGCTTTGGCTTGGTGCCGTCCGGCAATCGCTCGTGAAAAATAGTGCCGATGTTTTTGTTTGAATTGTCGGCCGGCAAATAGAGCTGCACCGTGATCCCTTTCCAAAGACTGTCGGTGTGTTTGAAAACGCGGTAGCCCGGAATGTCGCGCGTTAGAATCGGCACCGGATACATTCCGACGCTGGCGAAATTCTCTCCGAATCGTCGCTTCAAAGCCGGCGCGAGGTGTTGAATGAACGCCATTTTTACTTCTTTGGAACGCAGGACACGGCCGACCACGTCCCAAACCGCAAATTTATCCGCCGGCAGATGGCGGATGTATTCGGGAAACAAGTCGATCTTAGTCCGCGTCGGTTTTCCATCCGGCCGGCTGCTGCCCATTTTGCTCTTGCCCGACATCGGCCGGTAATCGGTTTCGTTGGGCATTGTGCGTAGCATCTCCGCGTAAAAATCCGGCGGAAAAACACCGTCGAACTGCAAATGACAAAATGGAACGCTGCCCTCGTGCGCGTTTCGCACCGACTCCGCGACGAATTCAGTTAAGCTTGAGACCGACCACGAATTTTGCACGGGCTTCTTGGGTGGGGCCGCAACCATTCGTCCCAACTGACGAATCCTGTCAAGTCGCTGGAATTGGCCCGCGGATAATGTTAGACGGTTGCGCTGGCCAAACTGAATCATGAGCGAGCCAAATGGAAAGGCTTCCTACCTCTCACGGATTGTCCGCTGGTTGGCAGAACTAATTCTCGTCTTTGTCGGCGTTTACGCCGCTTTCTGGCTGAACAATTATCAGCAGCATCGCGAGCAGGCACAAAGGCGCGACCAGATTCTCGCCTATCTCGAACAACGGTTGCAGGACGGAATCGACAGCGCAAAAAGGGACGGCGCCCAGGAAGAGAAACAAGTTGCGGAGTTTCAACGCGCTCTTGCCGCCGGGGAAATGCCGCCGGTCCGTCCGTTCGCTTTTTTCACTGATTATAATCCATCTGATATTGCGACGTTGCTCCAAGCCGGGGGAATCGAACTGCTCGACATAAAAACGCTGACCGTGTTGCGTGAAATGGAAACGGACGTTCGCACAGACTTGAGCACGCTCGCGCATTTCGAAAAACTGAGCGACGAGCTAATCGCACCCAACCTCGACCAGGATATCTTCTTTTTCTATGATCCGGCCACGAAGAAACTGCGGAAACGCTTCGAGAAGTATCCCGAGGGCTTGAACGCTACGGTGAAACTTTTTCACGATATGGAAAAGACCCAAGCCGAATTGCTCAAACAGGTTCAAGCAGAACGGCAACGCCATTAGAATGATTCCGACAATCCGAATCTTCGCACTTCTTTCCCTGATTACTGCGGCTAGCACGCTGGCCGCCGCCGATTATCCCGCACCGACTGAAGGCGATTACACGATTCACGATTTCAAATTCACTTCGGGCGAAAATCTACCCGAATTGCGAATTCATTATCGAACACTAGGCAAGATCGACAAAGACGATCGGGGCAAAACGCGTAATGCCGTTCTGATTATGCACGGGACCACCGGCAGTGGCGCGCAATTTATTCGTCCGGAATTTGCCGGCGAACTGTTCGGAAAGGATCAGCCACTGGACGCGACGAGATTTTTCATCGTGCTCCCGGACGGAATTGGCCACGGAAAATCGAGCAAACCAAGCGATGGACTGCACGCGAAGTTTCCGCGCTACGGTTACATCGACATGATTGAAGCGCAGTATCGATTGTTAACCGACGGCCTGGGCGTGAACCACGCGCGACTGGTGATGGGCACGTCGATGGGCGGAATGCACACCTGGCTCTGGGCCGAATCGCATCCCGATTTCATGGACGCGCTCATGCCGTTGGCCAGTTTGCCGACCCAGATTTCCGGTCGCAATCGCGCCTGGCGACGCATCATCATTGACGCGATTCGGAACGATCCGGCTTGGAACGATGGCGAATATCCCGCGGCCGCGGGACAACCGCCAAGTCTGCGCACTGCTGCGGAAATGCTCTGGTTCATGAGCAGCAATCCGGTGTTGCGGCAAAAAGAAGCGCCAACCCTCGCCAACACCGACGAAGTGCTCGATAAATTCGTCGAGCAAATTGTGAAAACAGACGACACGAACGATGTTCTTTACGCGTTGGAAGCATCCCGCGATTACGATCCCGGCCCGAAACTGGAAAAAATTCGCGCGCCGCTTCTCGCAATCAATTCCGCAGATGATTTAATCAATCCGCCTGAGCTCGGAATTTTGGAACGCGAGATCAAACGCGTGCCGCACGGT
>JALYKJ010000094.1 GCA_030774845.1 Verrucomicrobiota bacterium | reverse complement strand
GTCCGGAGCGGCCGGTCCTTGGTGATGCGGGCAATCGCGCCGACCACCACCAGATAATCGCTGAGTAATCTTTCTGGCACCGCAATCAGAAAAATCAGGTGCACCACTTCGCCTTTACCGGTCCACGGAATTCCGGCTTCGCTCCGGCCGATGCCGACGACGATTTCGTCGACCAATTTTGTGCGGGCGTGCGGAAACGCGACGCCGTCGGCAGCGTAGGTGGAATTGGTGGCTTCGCGCGCACGAAGTTGCTCCAGAAACTTATCGGCATTATCGATCTTGCCGGCGCCGACGAGCAGTTCGACGATCTCGCGCGCCGCGTCCGCTTGCGTCGACGCGCAAAGATTGAGTGCGATTTGTTTTGGGTCGACCAGATCGGCCAGGGCGATGGACATGAGGCGTTGGCACGATTTCTGTCACCGTCCTCCGCCGACGATCCTAGGCGCGCGGCTTTACTAGAAGTGGCGGAGATCGGTGCACAAATCGCGCCAACATTACGGCGGGAGCCGCTGAGCTCAAGCGAATGCGGCTAGGGAAGCCGGGCGCCTGCTGCCAATATCCCGCCGTAATACGGCCTCGCGCTTCGCCACGTCCGTCTGTGCTTTTAAGCGGTAATGCTGTCCGTACTCTAGAAGGGATATAAAGCAGGAATTGTTGGATTCTGCTGCGAAACAAGTTATCCAGTTAATCGATCAACCGTGGCAACTGAAAACAGCGCACCAGCTGCGAACCAGGAGACGACCGTTTCGCTCCAACGGAGCATTTACGACCCGGGCTATGTCAACGCCATGTCACATTTTTATCGCGGCGAAATGGGGCGGATCATGGTCTGGCGGCAACGTCTCGACATCACGACCAACTGGGCAATCACCAGCAGCACCGCCATCATTACCATCGCGTTCTCCAATGCGGGGGTGCCGCACATCATTTTCTTTTTCAACCTCGCCATTGTCTGGGTGATGCTCTGGATCGAGGCGCGACGCTATCGCTTTTACGATGCCTTCCGCGCACGCATCCGGATGCTGGAAGCGCATTTTCTGGTGCCGATGGTCATGGAGAATCGCGATCTGCTGCAGGGCGAATGGAAAAAACTCGTTTGCGAAGATCTTATTCTGCCTTGCTTCAAAATCAGCAAGCTGGAAGCGATCGGTCGCCGGCTGAAACGCAATTACGTCTTTATTTTCATTCTTATTTTGGTGGCGTGGGTCACAAAAATCTTCCTGCACGCTCCGATGGCGATGGACAGTCCGCTGTCGTTTTATCACGCCTTGCGCGTCGGTCACATTCCGTCGTGGCTGGTCGCGTTCGTCCTTGTCGGCACCTTTGCCAGCGTCATTAGCATCACCATTTACGTCAGCAAAAAATCTTCCGGCGAAATCTCCGAATTCGGCACCCACCGCTCGCTCTGGCGGATCTAAAACAAGTTGAGAGCCGAGAGTTGATGGTTGAGAGATCGGCCGTGATCGAATCCTCGTCCTTCAAGAAGCTTTGCGACATCGTCGCCAAACTGCGCGCGCCGGGCGGCTGTCCATGGGACCGGGAACAGACGCACGAATCGCTGCTGCCGGCGACGATCGAAGAAGCGTATGAAGTGGCGGAAGCTGCCCGCGCTAGAAACGACACGCATTTTCGGGAAGAACTCGGTGATCTTCTCCTGCTCGTAGTCATGCACGCCGAAATCGCGCGCGAAGCTGGGAGATTTAACATCGACCATGTGATTGCTGAGATCACCGACAAACTTGTTCGGCGACATCCGCATGTTTTTGGCGAGAGCGATGCCCGCGACGCCGGCGCAGTTTTGAAACAATGGGAAGCGATCAAGCGCGAAGAAAAGAAAACCGACCAACATTATCTCGCCAGCCTCCCGGCAGCATTGCCCGCTCTGATGCGCGCGCAAAAAGCGCAAGGCAAAGTCGCTCGCGTCAATTTTGATTGGACTGACCTGCGCGAGGTCCTCGCGAAAGTTGAGGAAGAACTGGGCGAGCTAAAAGACGCGATCACGAACGAAGATCAAAAATCAATTGAGGACGAGATTGGCGATTTGCTTTTCGCGGTCGTGAATCTGACGCGCAAATGCAAGCTCGACGCGGAGACCGCGCTCCAATCCGCCACGAACAAATTCGTCCGCAGATTTAATTTATTGGAGGACGAACTGCGCGCGCGCGGTAAGAAACTGGGCGATGTCGATCTGGCGGAGCTGGACGCGATTTGGAACCGGGTGAAAAGGACGAAGGACGAATGACGAAATTTCCAATGACCAACGGTTAGCTGCGGACGCTTTAGCTCGATATTCGTCGTTCGGAATTCGACATTCATCATTTGCTGTTCATATTGCCCGTCCCCGATGCAGATCCTGATTAACTTCCTGCTCGCGATTTACGTCCTGGTCGCGCTTCTGATGCTGCTGGTCATTTTAATGCAGCGGCCAAAGAGCGAAGGTCTGGGCGCGGCCTTTGGCGGCGGCGTGACCGAGAATATTTTCGGCGCGCAGACGACCAATGTGCTGGTCAAATTCACCGCCTGGCTGGCGGGAATTTTCTTCGCGCTCACTTTCGCGTTGTCGATCTTGTATTCGCACAAGACGAGCCGCGACACCGGACTGCGGCGCGAATTGCTGAAACAGCAAACCGCAGGTCAATCTTCGGCCGCGCCGGCGGCGGCGAAACCATCTGGATCAGCGGCGCCAGATTCCGGTGCCGGAGTTGTCCCCGCTGGAAGCGCGACTCCGGTCGCGTCACCGGGCGCGAACGCGCCCGCAGCGCCGCCAGCTTCTCCGACCGCTTCGGCGAAACCCAAGCCGCGTTAATCAGTTTCGCGGTTCCGAATCGCGGATTCGTGCGCCCAATTCTCGCGCGAGCTACGCTTGCGCGACGTCACCCAAATGTCACTTCGCTGACATTTGTTCGTAACAATCTTTTCCTAGCTTCAGCGCGCATTCACAGCGACTGAATGCGCGTCAACCCAACCAAAGGAAAAAAACCATGCCTAACCAAAAAAATATTCTCCGAGCACTTGCCGCTAGTCTGGCGGCCTGTATTTCACTAGCCATCACGCCGCTCCGCGCGGAAACGACGTCAGATTCCGATCGATTAGAAAAACTCGAGCGCGCGGTCGATCAATTGCAAAAACGCAACGCCGAGCTCGAAAAAGAAGTCAGTACCCTAAAAAAACAGGCGATGACCGCACCTCCAGCTCCGGGAGAAGGCCCGACAAAAACGCAAACGACTTTCGACGGCAAAACTTATGTCGAAAAAACCGTTCCAGTAGAACAAACCGCGGCCGACAAGTGGAAATTATCCACGCCCATCACTGAAATCGAACTCTATGGCGACGTCCGGCTGCGTTACGCGTACCAGGGCGGACAGACCGACGACAATTCTCCGTTGGCCCGGCCCGCGAACGGCGTAGCCGGTCGTGATGATTGGCAGGAACGGGAACGGGAACGCTACCGAATCCGGCTAGGCTTGAGGGGAACGCTGCTGGACGATTGGTTCTTTGGAATTCGGTTGGAAACCAGCACCAGTTCGCGATCGACTAACGTAACGTTCGCCGATGAATCCTCCGGTGGACCATTCTCGAAAGGCAGCGATAGCATCAACGTGGGTCAAGCTTATCTCGGCTACAAAGGTTTCAAAGACATTACGTTAACTGGCGGCCGCATGCCAAATCCGCTCGTTAACACGCCAATGGTTTGGGACCCGGATATCAATCCGGAAGGTTTGGCCGAACAATGGAAGCATTCATTCAGTTTCGGCACTGCAGGTGGCGAACCCGTTCAGTCTTACAGCAAGGACGGAAAAAACGTCGCTCCCGTTGCGGTCAAATCGGAGCCGTTGGTCAAGCTCGATATCTTTGTCAATCTGGCTCAATTCATTTATGACGATTCGAATCCGGAAAATCCGCTTGGCCCACGCGCGACGACGACTGCGAACGGCGGCCATCAGTTAGTTCCCAACACGGATGCATTCCTGATGGCGTGGCAGGCCGGAGCGAAAGTTACATTTCCGAAAGGCATTTTCTTTCAGGTCGCTCCAACCCTCTACAATTATACCGGCAACGGTGATAGCTTTAACATTCACTACCAGGGCGGCGATCCCGCTTTAACAAACGCCAACTCCTTGGCCCAAAACCAGACTGGCATCAACAGTCTGCTTGTCTTCGACATGCCGATGGAGCTCGGTTGGAAGATAGGGAACCTGCCAATGCACATTTTCGGCGATTTTGCCGCGAATCTCGAAGCGGACGAACGCGCGAAAGCTGCGGGACATCCCGGATTCGGCGATCAGCGTTATGCGTTTCAAGCTGGCGTGGGAGTTGGGCAGCTAAAGAAAAAGCATGATTGGCAAATCGATGCTTACTACCAACTTTCCGAGCAGTACGCGCTCGATCCCAACCTTGTCGACGACGATATTTTCGACGGCCGTCAGAACATGGAAGGCGTCGTGGTTAAGGCGGGATATGCGCTGAGTGATGCTGTTAGCGTAAACTTCACGTATCACTACGGCTGGCGTTACGATGACAATCTCGGCACTGGCGGAACGCCGATCGCCATCACCGGCGTTAGTGTGCTCGACCAGTACCAGCTCTTTTTCGCCGATCTCAACATAAAATTCTAAGAGAACAATCAGACGAAGAATTCACACGACAAGGTTAGGTCAACCGAAGCCCGCCGGGATTGCGCCCCGGCGGGCTTTCCTCGTTGCCGAACAAACTTAGATCGCGTCCAATGTCGACGCTAACGACACCAAGGCTTCCGATTGATCCGTCACCTCGGGACTCGGAATCCCTCCATCGGGTGCGAGCAGCATGGATTTCGGATGTGCATTTGGGCACACGAACGAGCAACGCGGAGGCGCTGCTCAAGTTTTTGCGCGATTACGAGTGCGAAAAACTTTATGT
>JALYKJ010000093.1 GCA_030774845.1 Verrucomicrobiota bacterium | reverse complement strand
CGGTGCATCACGGAGCGGTAATGTTCATGCAAGTCATTGGCGATGACAACGATTCTTCTGTAGCGGCTCTCTATAAGTGTCGCCTTAATTCGTCTGACGGTCATAGACCGCCGCTACAAAAACTCGGCGAGATTACCACTTTATCGGAATGACGGCCGGCACGCTGCGTTTGTAATCGTCGAATTCTTCACCGAATTGTTCGCGCAAAAGTTTTTCTTCGCTGCGGACGCGAATGACAGTGCCAATGACGAATAGTGCGACCGCGACCAAAAATCCGATCCAATGACTCCAGGCTAGCCCGCCGGCTACGATCATCCCGAGCATGCCGGTGTAAATCGGATGTCGAACAAAACGATACGGGCCTTCGCGAACCAACTTGTGATTTTCGAGCACGCGGGCTTGCAAGCTCCATTGCTTGCCGAGAACGCGCAGCGCCGCGGCCATTATCCACAACGAAACAATGACCACCGCAACCACGAGTATTGTGCTTAGGAATTGAAACCAAAAGCCCAGCGGCAGGATCGTGGCCTGATGCTGACGTGGCATCATCCAGACGGCCGGGAGCGATAAAGTCTGGACAACGATTCCAACGATCGACGCTCGATCGCTTTTTCGGGTTTTGTCAGGCGACCATTTTTTTCGAAAAATGAAAATCGCGCCGAAAGCGACCCATCCGATTTCAAAGGCGTAAAGCGAAATCGGATGGAGAGCATGCTCGCTCATTTCATTTCACTGGAATGCTGATTGTCATGATCGTGCCGCGACGGCCGGATGCGCAGAAAGACTTCGAATCCATAGCCTGGTCCGTTGCCATAGTAACGATCAAGTTCCTTTGGCCAAAAATCGATTGTGAATTGTCCGCCGAGGCCGATGTCGATTTTATCTCCGTGGGAGAGATCGCGCACGTAACCAATTGAAATGGCGTTGACCGGGAAGATTTCATCGAGATCACTTGGGGCGAGGACCAGCTCGTGTCCTGATTTCTCCACGCGCTCCCAACGCCCGTACACGGTGTCGCGCTCGTGTTGATAATTTGTCTCGATGAGCACCGACTCGGTTTTTCCTTCATGGGTATCGTCGTTCTGGCCCCAAACCAGCGACGTCGCCCAGTTCGAATCGGGGCCGAGCGCTCTATTATATATGAGCGATGCCGTCGTGCGGTGGCGGTTCACGTTAGGCTCCAGCGCTTCCGGGCTCTGGATGTAGCCGTGCGAGAATTGGAGCGCCAGGTCTGGCGTTAGGTTCCATGAAATGCGCCCGCTGAACGAGTCGAACCGCGGCCGATCGAAATTGTAACGGTTTTCGTCCGGCTCGCGACCGGTGAAGACGCTGCCCTCGATCTTTAAGGTGCGCCATTGCAAGCCAGCGGTCACAACTCCGAACGTGACGTGGGTTGAATCTTGCCAGTGATGACTGATTGGCGCATCCGGATCATCCATCGCACTAGGTCGATGCATGAAAGTCGGAGGTCCCAGCGCCGGTTCGCCCGGATAACCGAAATAGAAGTACGCGCTAAGCTCGGCATCGAACTTTTGCGAAAGCGAAAAGGAGAGTTCGTCGAACAGATCGTGAGGATGCTGGCGATCATGCAGCGGCTGGTCGTGCCACGACTCGCCGCTTTGCAACAGGAGCGGGTAACCGCGCCCGCCTTCGGTTAACGGATCGAGGCTCATCATCGCGCGGAAACCGAGCTGGGTGCTGTCGCTTAATCCCGCAATGCGGGACGAAAACATCCCCATGATCCAATTCGGCGCATCGATCCGGTCATCGCCCCGACGCGTGGTCACGTTCGTGTAGCGCGGAAAGATTGCGCCGTGCAACATGAGCATGTCGTCACCGAACATGAACATCCGCCCATACATCGGAGACGAATCTGGAACCCAGGCGGTGCCGGAACTTTCCCGGTTCATTGGATCGGCCACGTTGACCGACGATTGCATCGACATCTCATGTTCGGCGTGTTCTGAATGTTGATGCTCCGGCATCGCCATGCCGTTTGCGTCATGTGTCATGTGTTGATGCGACGCATGTTCTGCATTTGGCATTGGATGTTCGGTGTTCGGCGTTGGATGTTTTCCGTTTTCTTTCAAAGGCACCAACGTCATTCCGCATTTTGGGCATTGCCCTGGCTCAGGTCGCACGACTTCCGGGTGCATCGGACAAGTGTATCGCTGCGCGTGTTGCGCCGGCGGCGAAGCGTTCGGTGTTGGAGTTGGTTCTGCAAAAGCTGCTGTTGCCGCGCACGTCATGGCAGCGGCGATTAAAATTAAAATCTGTTCTTTAATGTCGATGTTGAAATTGATTTGTTGCGTTTGCCGGAAAAGGCAACCGAGGCGGTTGCCCTACAATTTGGTGGTAAACGATCGCGAGTGGCGATCGTTAGGCGCGAGAAGGCGGAGCGTGTGCGCGCATGCTCGCAATCAATTCAAGGAACGACGTTGTGCCTGGCGGCCCGGTGGCGAGCGTCTCCGGCGCAGAAGAAATTTCGAGAGGGGCGAAGACGGCAGGCTTTTCAACTGCGAAATCGGCGCGGACAAGAGCGACAATTGCCGGCGCGAAGCTCTTGGCTGGCGTTGTCACAACAGCGCGCAAAATTTTGCAGCACGGCTGCATGTCCGAACTCTTTGGTTTAACGGGCTTCGAATGGAACGGACATCCGTTTTCCATCGAATCCGTCTTTGTTGCGATCGCGCGGAACGCGCAATGATTGGAAATCGCGATCCAGGACGAAATGGCGATAAGCGCGACAATGCTGCGCGTCGCAATGGCCATCGCCTTCACAGTTCGTTCAATCGCCGAATCAACTCGAATGCTCAAACTGTTTCTTCTTGATCCATGATGGGCGCGATCGGGCCCGAAGGAATGCTTTCTGGTGGCACGACATCGGGCGGTGGAGGAGCAGATGTCGATCTTGGCGCGGCTGGCGCATCTTGTTTGATCCGCGTCGACATTAACATGGCGATGAATAGCAACGCGGCGGCGAGAAAGTAGGGCGCGCCGGGTAGGTGCTGCGAGTTCTTCGGGTCAATGAACCAGCTGAACACGCGCAGGAACATGATCGGACCTATGATGAATGTGATCGAGCGCATGCTTTGCAGCGCGCCCTGCAGTTCACCTTGTTCCCGCTCACTGACGTGATGCGTCATCATGCTTTGCGCTGCCGGCATGGAAATATTCCAAAGGGAAATAATGGGAATTGAAGCGAAAAATTCGACGCTATTGCGAGCGATGCCCGCGACAAACATGCCCGTGGCGCCGAAGAATTGGCCGATGTAGAGG
>JALYKJ010000092.1 GCA_030774845.1 Verrucomicrobiota bacterium | reverse complement strand
GCTTTCAGCCGCGCAACGCCTGCGTAAAACGAACTAATTCATCCGCGGCCTGCTCGATGCGGGTGACAACTGTTTTGTCGATAATCTCGTCGCCTTTGAAGGCGTCGCCGGTCGCGTAAACGAACCGCGGAATGATCACCGTTCGAAAATCGAGCATGAGACTGTTCGCGTAAGCCATAACCGCCATGTAGCTGCTGTCTCCGCCGGCGGCGCAGAGAAATCCAACCACCTTTTCTTCCCAGGAACTGCCGGTGAGCTCCATCATATTTTTGGCGGCGGCGGCGACGTCGTAATTATAAACCGGCGCAGCCACGAGGATCCCGTCCGCCGTTTCGATCGCCTTGTTCAACTTTTGCGCCGCGGGCATGCCGTAACATTTATCGGCGTCGCAGAGCGGAAGATCGAGCTCTCGAATGTCGAGCCATGCGCAATCGACTTTTCGTTTCTGCAAATGTGCAAACGCAACCCGGCCCATGCGACGGCTGTTGCTGTCGGGATTACCGCTGGTGCTGACGACCAGATATTTCGGCATGACTCGCCGAGCTTACGTGGTCACAGGAAATTTCCAACCCGTGTCTGCTGGACACGGCGTAGTCCCGCGGCTGCGGGACGAAGACGGTTACGGCGTCAGAAAAACTTTTCCGGTGTAAGGATCTTTCACCGGCGTGCCGGGAGCAAAACCGCGGACGTCGATGTAGCCGGCGTCTGGCGAGAACGGACTCGTCACAAAGCCTTTCTTGCCAGCCACCGGAGTTCCATACCGCAAATCGTCGCCTTTTTTTGAGGCTGCCTGAGTTGCCACTCGCGTGTTGCGCTCGCTCGGCGGTGCGCCCGCATCGCCAGTCGCGGCGGGAGTATTTGATGCCTCGGTCGGAGAACTTGTTGGTTCGTCAGTCTTTTTGTGAGTGCTTCGATGCACCGGCTTGTGCTCCGGTTCGCTGAACGCGTGTCTTACCGAATTAAGGAATTTTTCCCATGGACTCGGCTCCTTCGTTTTCGCCGGCATGCTTGTGACGCCGATCAGCAAGATCGACATCATCAAAGCGAGCCCTCTCAGCCCAGGTCGTTTTCTCATTTTTAATCTCTTGAATTCGTATGCCAAAGCTTGTCGGCACCGTTGTCAGTCTACTTTGCCCAGCTGCTATTCAGCAACTCTACTGTTTCTTGCACGGCGACGCGCCAGATTTTCATCATCTCTTCATCGCTTCGTTGATAGACGCCGCCCCAGTTGCCATCCTTCAAATATACACGCAGCGCTTTCGGATCGAGCTGGCGAAGATGGTTCACATCAACCTCCGGCTTTTGCTCCAACGGCATTTTGATTTTTTCCAGACGCGTCCATGGAAAATTCTCCATCCAGGAGGCATGCGACGCCACCGGATCGATCGCCTGCACTTGCGCCCACGTTTTTGGTGCGTTCCACCAGTTGTGAAATTTCACCCGGATGCCGGGATGATCTGCGATCCATTCGCCAACCAGTCCCTGCGCCGGCGTATTTCCGCCGTGCCCGTTCACGATCAGAATGCGTTTGAATCCGTGCTCGGCCAGCGCGTCAAGGATATCGCGCACGATCGACATGTAGGTTTCCACCCGCAGCGTGATCGTTCCGGGAAACTCGCGGAAGTACGGCGTGATCCCGTAAGCGAGAACGGGAAACACCGGAACGCCGGCCAACTCCGCAACCTCAGTCGCCAACCGTTCCGCTAAAATACTGTCCACGCTCAAACTCAAATAAGCATGTTGTTCGGTGCTCCCGAGCGGCAACACACAACGGTCGTCGCGTTTCAAATACTCCTCCACCATCATCCAATTCATCTCGCTGATACGCATAATTGAATGATGAGCCGCCGTCGCCGCGGATTCACGCAGATTTTATTTCGCCGCTACGAAAAATTTCCGGATTGGAAATTCGTTGCCCTCAATGCACCATCCCCCATCATGAAAATTTTGACAATTATTGCTCGCGTCCTTCTCGGACTTATTTTTGTCGTATTCGGTTCGAATGCGTTCCTGCATTTTCTTCCCATGCCGCCGCTGCCACAAGGCGTGGCCGGACTCTACTTGAAAGCGTTTTTTGAGAGCGGCTACGTTTACGTGATCGGCGGAATGCAATTTATCGCCGGTTTGCTTTTGCTTATCGGCCGGTTCGTTCCCCTCGGACTCACCATTCTCGCCGCAATCATTTTCAACATATGGGCGTTCCACATTCTGATGGCGCCGGAAGGTTTTCCGCCAGCCCTTGTCGTGACCGTGCTCCAGCTCTTCTTGCTTTGGCAGTATCGCAGCGCATTCGCCGCGCTGCTGAAGCCGTAAGATTTTATCTTGCCGATCCCGCGAAGAAGTTACGCGCGTCAACTACGCCGCGACCGTACGCTCAGGATCGGAATGCGTTTCCGTAATCAGTGGAATCGGTTCTGGTTCTGTTGGCGCTTCTGAGAAACTATGACAGTGAACATGACGCCTTCGCGACGGGCTTGTGATCGGTTGGTTTAAACCAATCGCAAGCCAGCGTGGATCGCTTCGCGCAATGGTGGAGTCGAGGGCTCGAATAACTTGATACATCGTGCGCCGAAGAACGCGTTTCGCTGCGTTGCGGAGGCGTTTTTTCATCGTGCAACTACCCGCCGCAAGGTCCGACGCGGCGCGCGCTTGGATCATCCCCTCGTAAATGGAACGCCCTCGCGCGGCCGTTACATCCGCAAACGGAACTCCATATTCCGGATGTAAAGCGAGAAAAACTACTACTTTCCGTGCCAGCTTTATTCTCGCGTCGACCCGTTTTGGGACATTCATCGCGCGATGCGCAAATCCGGTCTCGATCCAGCGCTCCGACCACGTCTCGCCGCGGGCAAGCATCACCACAAGCCGCGCCTTTGCCAGCCAGGCTGTGAGTTCTTTATCCGCCGCTGCCACCCGAGCTTGTAAGTGCACTCTTGTATTCTCGGCGTCCGACCACGCAGCCTCCGCTTTCTCAGTTTCGTCGAGAAAGCGTCTGAATTCACTCGATGGAGTCTGCGTCATCCCGAGCCAGAGACCATGCATTTCCAGTCCATTCGCGACGTGTTGCCCGAGTGACAAAAGGTCTTTGACTGCTGTTGGAACGGTCTGCATTCGCGAGTAGCAAGAGCAGGTCGAATGCCACCGAGAGATTGAAAACTTAACACCATTAATCGGAGCGATTCGCCACCATCATCCCGGTCTACTCCGCGTCGCGCTCGTTCGCCTCGTCGCTCACGCTAACGCAGTCGCCGATTGTGTTTACGCTCCCGGCGTTATGAACCTCGACGATATCGTTTCGCGGATGCCGTTCTGTTCGCGGAAATCAACGAGACATTTTCGAAGTGCTGAGTCATAGCAAGCCGAGCGCCTTGCCAAGCTAAGCCGGACGCAACAATCTGCGGCTATGCATAACACCGAGGATCGCAGTTTCATCGGACATCCGCGCGGGCTCGCCTACATCGCGTTCGCCGAAGCGTGGGAGCGGTTTTCTTACTACGGCATGCAGGCGCTCCTCGTGCTCTACATGGTTAATCGGCTGTTGCATCCCCCACATGTCGACCATATCGCCGGCTTCGGTCCATTTCGCCATCTTATCGAGAGTTTTCGCGGCCCGCTCGATGTTCAACCGCTCGCTTCCACGATTTTTGGCCTTTACACAGGACTCGTCTATCTCACGCCGATCGTCGGTGGCTTGATCGCTGATCGCTGGCTCGGCCGCACCTTCACAATCACGATTGGCGCGTCGCTCATGGCAGTCGGCCATTTTCTGATGGCGTTTGACGTGACGTTCCTGATCGCGCTGACTTGTCTGGTCACCGGGGTCGGTTGTTTCAAGGGCAATCTCGCCAGTCAGGTCGGCGGGCTCTACGCCACCGGCGACAACCGCCGCGCGGACGCGTTCCAGATTTATTACATCTTCATCAATGGCGGCGTCATCGC
>JALYKJ010000091.1 GCA_030774845.1 Verrucomicrobiota bacterium | reverse complement strand
CCGCCTGCCGAACCAATAATTGCGGCAACCGATACGGTTGTCCTACAATTGCTTGTGGTAGAGATCCGTCCGGCTACGCATGCAGATCGGGATGTGATCTGGAAAATTTTTCATGAAGTGATCGCGGCGGGCGAGACGTACCCGCTCGATCGCGACGCGTCACGCGACGAGGCGCTGGCCTACTGGTTTCAGCGCGGCGCACACGTTTATATCGCAGAACTTGACGGCTTAAAGCCGTCAAGTTCACAGGGAGCTGAGCGCGTTGTGGGCTCTTACACGTTGCACCTGAATCAATCAGGAGGCGGCGGGCACGTGGCGAATGCCGCGTTCATTGTATCGACAGCCGCGCGCGGGCAGGGTGTCGGCCGGGCGATGGGCGAGCATTGCCTGAAAGAAGCGCGGCGACTCGGGTTTCGGGCGATGCAATTTAATTTCGTGGTCTCGACAAATGAATTGGCAGTGAAACTTTGGCAAGACCTCGGGATGAAAATCGTCGCTACACTGCCGGGTGCGTTTCGGCATCCCGAAAAGGGATATGTCGATGTTTACGTCATGTTTCGTTCGTTCGTGTAGCCACGGTCCTGTGGGCCGCCGGACGTCGCGCAGTGACGTGGCTACAATTTTCGTTTGAATTTTTGCTCGTTAGGCCGATTTGCTTAGCGTGAACGAGCGATGCAGACCGTGATCCAAGTGATCGCGACCGGGCGGGGATCGTTGCGGAGTCAGATCACGAGAGATCCGCAGTTGGAGAAAAAATTTGGCTTTATCAAAGCCTGGTCCAAACAACCGGGACGTCCGCATGGTTGGGCGAAAATCCATAGCGCGCGCGATCTTCACGGCGCGATCAATCTGGAATGGCACGGCCGCAGCAACACTCTCATTTGCCGCGTCGTGACGAAGCTCGGGAACAAACCGAACTCGATCATCGGCGATTTTATCGATTATCTGCTTGCGCGCCATCAAAGCCGCATCCTCGCCATCCACATCATGCGGCGACCAAGACAAAGCGAGTAGCGGTCTCGCGCGTGATTCGCATTGAAGCGAAGCGCAGTTTTTACGACGAAAACAGGCTGATTTGTTCAAGTCCCGCGCGGGCGAGCGCCTAAGGCCTGGCGCTATTACAGCTATTACAGGATGTAAGGTCAATACCTACAATAGTTTCAACATTTTAAGCGAGTAAGTCGTTGCTCCGACGAAGCCTTTGCGGTGTAATAGGTGGCCGTTCCCATGAAGGCGGCTGTCTCCCTGCCAAGCATCGACACCGGTGGCAGTGCGTTTGTAACTACGCACTGGAGTGTGGTGCTGGTGGCGCAGGCTCAATCGCCTGCTGCCGCTGAGGCGTTGGAAAAACTTTGCCGCACTTATTGGTGGCCGCTTTACGGGTTCGTTAGGCGCAGTGGCTATGGTCCGGAGGAAGCGCAAGATCTTACCCAGGGTTTTTTTGAACTGCTGTTGGAGCGGAGAGATTTCAATGCCGTTCGCCGAGAGAAAGGGAAATTGCGTTCTTACCTTCTCGTGACCGCCGCTACAGTACAAACAATCATTCGAATCCGCACTGCTATGGCTGGAAATCGTCGTGTTCTGCGAACATTTTAGACGGCCCGCGAATCACGCGAACAACACGAATGTCTTAAGACTTTGTGGCGCGGCCACCTGCGAGGCTGCGCTGTCTGCGCTTCACGACGCGGTGAGCGACTTCTCGAAATTGTAATTGGCGTCAATTCGCGTGTTTCGCGGGCTCTAATGTTGTAATTTCCCAACCCTATCCGCGTTAATCAGCGTAATCCGCGGTTAAGATTATTTCGTAATGGTGCCGAACTCGCCTTGTTGTTGAATGAGTTTCGCGACGAGACCGGTCCAGCCCGTTTGATGCGATGCGCCGAGTCCGGCGCCGATGTCGCCGTGGAAATATTCGTGAAACAAGTAACGAGTCCGAGGTGCGAGCCGCACTGGCGTAGGACTGGCATTTGTAACGGTGGCAGCGTCGGCTACAGAATTTCCTGATGCGCGCGCGAACGCGCATTGGCCTTTGTCGTCGCGCAGCCAGATCTTGATTAACCGATTGGAAAGTTCGTTCGCCACTTCTTTCAGATGCATGAACTGGCCGGAGCCGGTCGGACATTCCACTTTGAAATCGTCGCCGTAGTAATGATGAAACTGCTGGAGCGATTCGATTAATAGGTAATTGATCGGAAACCAAACCGGGCCGCGCCAATTCGAATTGCCGCCGAAGATTCCCGTCTGAGATTCCGCCGGCTCGTAACTGACGATTTTTTCTTCGTCGCGGACGGTAATTGAGTAGGGATGCGCCTGATGAAATTTGCTGAGCGAACGAACTCCGTAATCACTCAGAAATTCTTCGGGATCGAGCATTCGTCGCAACAAACATTTCATCCGATGCCCGCGCGTCAGCGCGACCAGGCGAAGTTCTTTCATGCCCGGTTCCTGCCAGCGCGAAACCAGACTCGCCAGATCCGGTCGATATTGGAGATACCATTCGAGCCGTGATTTGAATCCCGGCAACGCTTCGATCAGCTGCCATTGAACAGTTTCGACCGCGAGCAACGGCATTAACCCGACCAGGGAACGGACTCGTAATGGAAGATATCGTCCACCGGGCGTGTGGAGAATGTCGTAGTAGAATTCGTCCTGCTCGTCCCACAAGCCGATTCCTTTGCCGCAAAGTTTGTTCATCGCGGCCGCGATCGATAGGAAATGCTCGAAGAATTTGGTGGCGATATTTTCGTAAACGTGATTTTCCGCGGCCAGCTCGATCGCGATCCGCATCAAGTTCAGACAAAACATTCCCATCCAGCTGGTGCCGTCGCTTTGCTCGAGGCGCGTGCCGTCGGGAAACTGCGCGTTGCGATCGAAGACGCCAATGTTGTCGAGCCCGAGAAAGCCGCCCTGGAAAATATTGTTGCCATCAGAGTCCTTGCTGTTCACCCACCAGGTGAACGCGATCAGCATTTTGTGGAAAATCGTTTCCAAAAATGCGCGATCGCCTTTGCCGGTCTGCTTGCGCTCGATTTGATAAACGCGCCATGCCGCCCACGCCAACAC
>JALYKJ010000090.1 GCA_030774845.1 Verrucomicrobiota bacterium | reverse complement strand
GTGCAGCCTATAACGACAAAAATGCTCTGTGGCTGGATCGCTGGCGACATCCTGATGTTCGCGATTGCTGGTGCAATCCTCGGCGCGATTTACAAACCGAGCACTGCTAGCGCCGGCGTCTAATCGGCGGCAGATCGACATCTTCTCTCGCCGCGGGGAAATTGCTTCCAACGCGGTTGAGCGCTGCCGTATCATCGGCCTGCATTGCCGATGGCCGACACGGTTGAAAAACTGACGACGGGCGAAACGCTGACGATCGATCAGCTTCTCGAATATCTTCCGGCGCTAAAAGAAATCCCACGCGCGCAGCTCGAGAATTGGGCCAAAGGCGCGGCCGTTCTTCACCGTTATCGCAAAGGCGAGATCGTTTGCGAAGAGGGCGAGTTTGGCTCGACCGCCTATTACATTGTTTCCGGCACGGTCGACATTTTCATTCACAATCCACTCGCCCATTTGCGCACCCATCCGGTCCGGAATTTTCTCGGCCGCAGCATGCGGCGGATGAAAAGTTTTCTCACCGACGATCAAACCGATCATCGCCCGGAAGCGCACCAGCGAAAATTCATCGGCATCGACGCGAATGTCGATCTTCCGATCAATCGCCCGCTCGCGCAGCTCGGGCCCGGGGAATTGTTTGGCGAAATGACCTGCCGCACTTATCAACCGCGCTCGGCCACGGTCCAGGCGCGCGAGCCGTGCGTCATGGTCGAGGTGTTGCGCGTGATTCTCGACATGCTTGTCGGTAACCGCCAGCCGTCAGAATTAACCAAAGCGACTTCCAAAGTGAAGATGCCGACGTTCAAAGGCACTTCATTCAAGACTGAACTGGAGAAAAAATATCGCGAGCGTTCGCTCAACAATCATCTCCGCAGCGTCCCGCTCTTCGCCTCGCTCGATGACGAATTTCTCGAGCATCTTCGGCAACATGTTGAACTCGTTTCTTACAATCAAAATCAAATTATTTGCAAAGAAGGCGATGACGCGGACGCATTTTATCTCATCCGTTCCGGAATGGTGCGGGTTTCGAATGCATTGCCTGGCGGCGAAATCGTGCGGACTTATCTAAGCCGCGGCGATTATTTCGGCGAGATCGGACTGCTGCGATCGATCAAACGCACCGCGACGTGCGCCGCGCTCGATGCCGTCGATGTTGTCAAAATTCCCGCGGCCGATTTCGGGCTGATGGTGGAAAGATTTCCTGTTGTTCGGCAGCAAATTGAAGCCGTGGCCGGAGCGCGCCTGGCCGCCGACCAGCAAAAGGCGATTACCGCCGGCCTGCACCTGGACGACTTTTTGAATCAGGGGCTTTTTGAAGCGCAGAACCTTTTGCTCATCGATCTCGAGAACTGCACGCGGTGCGACGCGTGTGTCCGCGCCTGCGCCCAGGCGCATGACGGTGTGTCGCGGCTTCTCCGCGACGGTCTGCGTTACGAACATTTTCTGGTCGCGACTGCATGTCGATCTTGTCGCGATCCGCTTTGCATGACCCAATGCCCGGTCGGTTCCATTCGGCGCAAAGAGAATCTCGAAATCATTATCGAAGACTGGTGCATCGGTTGCGGCAAATGCGCCGAGCTTTGCCCCTACGGAAACATCAATATGCACCCACTCGAGGTGATGAAAGAAGTGAAGACAGAAATCAAAGGCAAAGATGGCGCGCCATCGCAGGTGAAGATCGAGCAGAAAAAAATGACCGCTTACAAAGCAAACACCTGTGACTTGTGCACACAGCTTTCCACCCCGAGCTGCGTTTACGCTTGTCCGCACGACGCGGCCAAGCGCGTCGATCCGCAAAGATTTTTTGGCGACGCGATCACGGCGCAGAGCGAATTAATTGGGGCGAACTGGGCGCCGATGCCGCCGCGCTACGAGACGCACCACACGCACTGAGCGATGCGCATCATCAATCGCGCGCACTTGCCGTGGTTCATCTTTGTCGTCGCCGCGACTCTTTTCGCCGCGTGGCTCTATGTCGGCAATTTTTCTCCACAAACTTTACCGTCGGCGCTGCGTTTGCCGAATTCGTTGCTCCAAAGGCCTTCCGAGTATCGCAATGTCGGCGGCACGCCGCTCGGTTTGATCTTCGGCACGATCGCATTGTCGATCTTCATCTTTGCCGCGCTCCTGGGTGTCCGGAAAAAAATCGTGCTCTGGCGTATCGGCACGGTGCAACGCTGGTTGCGCGCGCACATTTGGCTCACGCTGCTCACGATTCCACTCGTGATTTTGCACAGCGGCTTTCGCCTCGGCGGACCGATGACGACGCTCATCATCATTCTCTACGTCGTCGTGATGGTGAGCGGGATTTATGGACTCGTGCTCCAGCATTACATGCCGACGATCATGATGGAGCGGCTGCCGGCCGAAAGTGTTTACGAGCAGATCCCGCATATTCGAGCGCAACTCGTCGCCGCCGCGACAAAGATGCGCGACTCCTTCAAGCCGTCGCCGCCGACTAAGCCTGATGCCGGCGCGCCCGCGCCGAGTCCGGCAAAAGTTGTCACTGCAGGCTCTGCTCCGATGGCATCGACCGCGGCGGATTTGAGTACGCCGACCGCGCGCGCAAAAAGCGTTGTCGGATCGATAATCACCGCCGAGACGATCGCGGCGCCGGAAAAAAGGCCGGAAGAAAAAATTCCACCGCCGCGCCCGCCGGATGCAAAGCCGCCGGAAACAATGGGAACCCCGACTGCGCGCGTTCCGGAAGGCGCACCAGTTCCCGCCGGAACAGAGAAAATTATCGGCGTCGCTCCACCGGCAGTTGAACCGAAATCGGTTGCACCACCAACGCCGATTGCCGCTTCCGCCGCCACGCCCGGCGAAAAGCCGCCACCCGCCGCGGTCGCGCAACCGATCGCAAAACCACCAGCGGTCGCTGCGCCTGCGAAAATTACAGCTGCAACCGACGCCGATTCCGAATCGGCGCTTCTCGATTTTTTAGATCGCCAGATAATCCCGTATCTTTCTGCCACACGCGGCGATCGCATGCGTCTTGGCAAAGCGCGTTTTTCGGAAGACACGTTTCGCTTCGTCAAGCTGCGCGTCACCGAAACCTATCGCGATCGCGTCGAAGAAATACAGGCCTGGTGCGACGAACGGCGCATGCTCGATCTGCAAATCAAATTGCAACATTGGCTGCACTCGTGGCTGTTCGTCCACGCGCCGGTTTCGTTTCTGTTGCTCATTCTCGTCTTCTGGCACGCCTACGTAACGCTCTTCAACTACTAATGCACCGCCGCAAAAGCTCACTCGTTAGGCTTGACTGCTTAAAGCAGTCAAGCTTGCGGCGGCCTTCACGGGTTTCAACTGCCGCGTTGAATTGAAATGGCCAAACCGAGACGTACGCAAAAGCAGATCGCCGAGCGTTACAAAGGCAATCTTGGATATTACCGCCGGCTCCATCCCTGGCGACGCACGCGCCTGGTCGTCAGTTTATTGACTATCTTCGGTGGCTTGCTCGCCATCTGGATTGTTCAAAAACACGGCCGCGAAACTTTTTTTAATGCCGGCAAAATCTCGACGAGTCACGCGAAGTTCGCCAACGACTGCGCCCAATGTCACGACCGCGATGCCGTCACCGGAAAATTTACTGACGTGCTACGCGATCGTTTTCGCAACGGCGTCGCCGTCGAAGCGATCGATCGCAAATGCGAGACTTGTCACCAAAAGCACAGTTTTCACGAAGCCAACGTCGTTCAAAATCGTTCGTGTTCGGCGTGTCACCAGGAACATCGCGGCCTGAATAATCTCAGGTTAGTCGCGAGTTCGCAGTGCGTCACGTGTCACAACAATTCCGCAACGATGACTGCGTCGGCCGAAAAAGGAATGCGCCTTCCGCGCGACGTGTTTCATCGACATCCGCATCCCGCCCAACAAGTCGTCTTCGAATTGCCGCGACCGCCGCAAGGTTTCACCAACACGTTTGCGTCGTTTTGGGAAGAGCATCCCGAATTTCAATTGAAACGGGTGAACGCGCGCGATCCCGATGTTTTGCGTTTCAATCATCAGCGGCATTTCGCCTCCGACATCCCGCCAGTGAACGGACAAAAACTCGATTGCAATTATTGCCATCAGCTGCAGCCGGACGGCCGCTTTTATCAACGAATTAGTTTCGCCGCTAATTGTCAGGCCTGTCACTCGCTCCAGTTCGATTGGCGAAATCCCGAAATGCGCATTCCGCACGGGAATGTCGATCTTGTCCGCACGTTTTTGCGCAGCTTGCCCGCCCAATACGCAGACTACGCGCGCTTGAAGAAGGGAATTGCTGAGCGCGAGGTCCCCGGTTTTGTCGCGCAACAAATCAAACAGCTACGCAATCAATTTCATTCTGGAGACGAGCTTGAGCGCGCAGTTTTCTTCACCAAGGACCCTTATAAACCGCAGCAAGCGATGGGCGCGGCGGTGCGCGGAAATTTCACCGGCTGCGCTTTTTGTCATGATGTGAAAGCTGCCGCAAACGGCGCACCGGCAATAACAAAACCGATTTTGGTCGATCGCTGGATGCCGCAGGCGAACTTCAATCATGCCAAACATCAGGTCGATCCAATCACGCAAAAACCGCTCGACTGTAATATTTGTCATCAGGCAATGCAGAGCCGTGAGACGTCCGATGTTCTAATGCCGGCGAAAGCGAGTTGCATTATGTGTCACAGTCCCCAAGGCAAAGTCGTCGCCGAATGCATCACTTGTCATACTTATCACGCGCCGATTGCGGCGCAGGCCGTCGCCGAGTCGACAAGATCTCTGAAACAAATGCTTCTCGGAGCACGGTGATGCGCTGGTAGGGGCGGTTCACCGAACCGCCGCGGGCGATTGAGGTCAATCGCCCCTACCTTTAGTTTGTCCTCATGCCTTCAAACAAAACTCCCGCTTCGCTTGGTTACCGCATGCCGGCGGAATGGGAACCGCACGCGGCCACCTGGCTTTCTTGGCCGCGGCGCGAGGGCATTAGTTTTCCCGAATCGTTCGACCGGATCCTGCCGGCGTTGCGCGAGATGGTCGCGGCGCTCATCAACAATGGCCAGTCCGGCTCGGACTCGGAGCCGGTTTGCATCAACGTCGTCAACGGCGCGCATGAAGCTGAAGCGCGCGCTGTTCTCGATGTGCTGCCGCAGCAGGAGTGCATCACCTATTATGAAATCCCGACGAACGAGCCATGGTGCCGCGATCACGGTCCAATTTTTTTGACCCGTGACGAACGTTGGAGCCGGCTCGCCCCCGAGCCGGAGGCTGAAGCGCAATCCAAACGCGCTGTCTGGCGCGAGGGCGCGCCGTCTCTACTCGCGATCGTGGATTGGGATTACAACGCCTGGGGAAATAAGTATCCACCCTTCGATCTCGATGAAGTTGTACCGACGCGCATCGCCGAGATCCTGAAAGTCCCGGTTTTTTATCCGCGCATGATTTTGGAAGGCGGGTCGATCGAAGTGAATGGCGCGGGCACGCTGCTCACCAGTGAATCGTGTCTTCTTAATAAGAACCGCAATCCAAACCTATCGCGCGGAGAAATCGAGCAGCGACTCCGTGACTACCTCGGCGTCCAGGAGATTCTTTGGCTTGGCGATGGCATTGAAGGTGACGATACCGACGGGCACATCGATGATCTTGCGCGGTTCGTTTCGGAAACAAAAGTCGTAACCGTAGTTGAAGAGAATTCGGATGACGCGAACTACGGACCGCTTCAGGAGAATCTCGGGCGTCTTCGCAAAATGAAAATCGGCGATCGCAAGATCGACATCGTCATCTTGCCAATGCCAAAAAAGATTGTCCGCGAAGATCTGCGACTGCCTGCGAGCTACGCCAACTTCTACATCGCAAACAGTTGCGTGCTCGTTCCGACATTCGTCGATCCCGCCGACGACCTCGCCTTGTCGATCTTGCGCGACTGTTTTCCCAATCGTCATGTCATTGGAATCGATTGCCGCGAATTAATCTGGGGCCTCGGCACGTTTCATTGCCTGACCCAGCAACAACCGAAAACTTAGGTCACTGCGTTTTACCGCTTCCGATCAAGTTTTGCGCGAGAAGATGGATATGCTGTTGAAGTTGTTTGTATTCCGCAACCTTGGCCAGTGGAGCGCCGAAATTCTCGCGTTGGTTGATTAGTGAGAATGAGCAGTTCAGCACGATGCTTACTGTGGCGAGCGCCGCGGTCGACGCAGTGATTGCTTTGATGCGGCCGCCGGCAGCAACACGAGCAACGCCGGCGGCTGCACAAATGATCAACGCCGGATAGAAATCATGCAGATAACGTTCGGTAATGCCGACGGTGGCAAGCACAATCGCGCCGCCTAAAAAAAGGCTTAGCGCTGGAAGCCGAGCGCGGTGCAGTTTTTTGTCAGAACTGGAAATCAGCGCCGCGCTGCCTATCACCCCCAACAGCATCAACGCCGGCATGCTGACAGGAATTGTAGAGAACGGTTCGATCACGTCGTTTGCAGGCGAACCGATGAAAGTCGCTTCGTCCTCGAGGTAGAACCAGGGAAATTGCTGCTTCAATTTAAAGCCGTGCACTCCGAAGTAAGTAACGAGTCCGGTCGGAATATTTTTGAGATGAATTTGTTTCCCGTCCGTAAGCCGCATGCGTATCGGGAACTGGTGGTAGAAATCGTAGTAGCGCAGTGGCAAAGCATCGAACGTCCGGAACTTCGCGTAATTGACACCGAAATAGACGCCTAACGAGATAATCACGCTGACCACCGCGATCAGCGCGTGCCGCGCCGGCCTAACGAGTTTGACAAAGCCAATGAGCGACTGACCCGCCTCGCGCTTGCCCATCGCGCGCAACATCAACGTCGCGGCGATCACCAGCATTGCCAGCAAGGTGCCCGCCCCGGCCGTCCCTCGGCAATGAAACGACATAAACGAAAAAACGCCCGCCAATACCAGAACGCTGCCGCGCGGACGTTGGAAATACCGCAGGATTGTATAGGTGAAAAGAAGCGCGAAAGCGCCGGCCCACATTAAGGCTTCATGATACGTAAACGATCGGCCGATGAGAAAAACTGTGCTCGAGCCAATGCCGGCGCTCAAAATGAAAAGTGAATGCAGCACTCTCTCGGCTCTTGTCGGTGGAGATGAACTTTCGCGCATCATTTGCAAGATGGCGTAGGCGCAGACCAGGCTGGTCGCGGCTGCGACAAGGATCATGAGACGACTCCACAAGCCGTCCATGTTTGGAAACATCAGCACCAGCGGAATGCGCAAAAGCGCAGGCCCGATTCCGAAATATCCGTACGTCTTGCCTTCGAATGTGAACGCTTCGACGCCGATGGCGGAACGCGGCACGTCGAGGTGACCGTGCAGGATCGATCGCGCATATCCGTCGTAGAACCCGCAAAAATCTTCATGCTCGAAGAATTTCCAGTCGCCCCAGGTGACAAACCAACTCCAAACCAGGATAGACAGCAGCAAGCTGGGAAAAATGTAGCCATGGGTGCGCCACCACAATTTCAGCGCCGTATTGGAGCTGATGTGAAATTCGGAATCCGCCGTTGCTTCGCCCTCCAGCATTCGCTGATTCCGAAGCAATTCTTAAGCCGGAGTGACCTGCCCGCCAGCGCGCGAATGTGAAACTACAGCCCCGTAGTCGCTGATGGTTTGTAGCCGCTCTTGAGAATGGCGTCGTGCAGATCGGGCGCGTGCGTCTTGCGGGCATCGAATTTAACGATCACCCGTTCGTCCGGAAGATCGACAGTCACATCTCGAACGCCATTTATCTTCATTAGCACAGGGCGCAGTTTGCGCACGCAGTCGTCGCAATCTTCGCCTTCGGTCGCGATTTCAATCGTTTCGATGATCGCGTGATCGGCGCGCTCGGGATTATGCGGATCGCTTGGTTCCATCGTTCCATTTATTGAACGCGCGTGGCTGGCTCCACGGCTGTCTCATAATCCGATCAACGAAAAACCCAACGCTACCGTTGAATGTTGGACGTTGAGCGTTAGGGTGTAAATCCTTCTAAATT
>JALYKJ010000089.1 GCA_030774845.1 Verrucomicrobiota bacterium | reverse complement strand
GTAGTCATGGGCCTCGGCACGTGGGCCGGCGGTTGGCGCATCATTCGGACGCTCGGTCACAAGCTCATCACGATGCGTCCTGTCCACGGTTTCGCTGCAGAAGCAACCGGTGCGACCATCTTGCTCGTTGCCGGCAAATTAGGACTGCCAGTATCTACCACTCACGCGATCACGACTTCAATTATGGGAGTCGGCGTTGCCAAGCAGCCCGGCGCATTCAACAAAGTCGTAGCGGAACGAATCGTCTGGGCCTGGATTTTTACAATTCCCGGCTCCGGCGGTTTGGCCTACGTGCTTTTCCGAGTCCTCCATCCTTTTATCGCGACATGATCGGTTACGGGTCCGAACGCGTCGCGGCCGCGTTTTGATTCATTGTTCTGTAGCGGCGGTCTATGACCGTCGCATTACAAATCATCTGGCGGTTTGATCCCAAATTTCTCGAACATTTTTCTCACTCGTTCGCGCTTTTCCGGCGTATCCAATCGCGATTCTTCCGGATATTCCGCCCAGAACAACACGTCGCGGTAATCGCGCTTTGCAACCGCGACAAACTCACGCAGCTTCTCTTCGTTTCCCTCGCTCAGTTTCAAGATGGCGAACTGGACCCGCTCGCGTTCGCGCTCGTACAATTCAACTCCATAATTATCGAGCAAGTCCACCACATACGCCCAACTACTTTCTGGAAAAGCCTTTTGGACTGCGGCAAGAACTTCGTCGCGCGAGCGCGCCATCGTTCACTTAGAAAAGATTACTTCTTAATCGCGACCCATTCGTTGCGGGCGCGGGAGTCGGCCACGGCCTGGACGACGCGCATGTAACGGACGCCGTCCTCGAAACTGGGACGCGGGCGGACGCGGCCTTTGGATTTCACCGCGGAAATGAAATCGTCTTCCACCCGCCACTCGGTGACCAACTCCTTTGGAACATCGAGATCTTCCATCTCGCGGCCGCCGTATTTAATGCTGCGAAGCCGTTCGTTAGTGAAATCGTAAACCAACGCGCCGCGGTCGCCGTAAATTCGCAAACGATCGCCCGGCGCTCCGGCATGGACGCCGCTGAACTCGAGTACACCTTCAGCGCCGCTCTCGAAAACACAAAGCACGTTCAGCATGTCGGGCACGATCACGCGATAGCCGCGGCGCTCGGCATGCAAAATTTTTCCGCGCACGAACACGCCGGCGATGTCGCCGAGCCAGCGCTGCAACACTTCCACGTAAATTCCGAGCGTGAGCACATTCAGTCCGCTGATCTCGATCTTCTGCCGCCAATGCGCCGGCGCTTCCGGATTCAAATACACGCCCGTGAAACTTTGGAGACGGACGTCGTGGGGCGTGCCGATGAAATTTTCCGCCAGCAATTTTTTCACGAGCAGATCGGCCCGCATCCCAAACGGTGGCGGACAAAGCATCGTCACCAATTCCGGAAAACGTTTCGAGGTCGCGAGCATTTCTTCCGCTTCGGCCAGATCCATCGACATTCGCGCCTGACAAAAAACGTGTTTGCCGGCTTCGAGTGCGGAAATGGTCACCGCCGAATGCATGTAAGGCGGTGTTCCGATCCAAATAATGTCGAGATCCGGCACGGCCAGCAGATCGGCCCAATTCTGCATCGGAGTTGCCCCCGGACAATGTTCGTTGCAAAACTGTTCGCTGCTTTCGTAGGTGGAGTTCGAGACGGCCACGATCTCGGCATCGGGATTCTTTTTCAGCGCCGGCAAATGCCGGGTGCGAACGATGTTGCCCGCGCCCACGATCCCGATCCGCAGTTTGTGATTATCTTTTTGTGCCATGTTTAAAATTCCAAATGTCGATCTTGCACTGCGCCTAACGATTGCGCGAGTCAAGTTTTGACCATTATATCTAATCTCCGTTCAACAACTCCGAAAGGTTTCGTAAGTAAACTCCGAAATCCTTCGCGAGTAAATCGCTTGACAATCTTCGCGCGCGCGGCACCTTTTGCGCCCCCGTTTCTTCACCATGTCGAAAGTTTGCACCATCACCGGATCGAGACCCATGCGCGGCAGCATCATTCGCCGCCGCGGTATGGCCAAGAAAAAGGGCGGGGTCGGCCGGCACGTGACCAAAATGGTGCCGCGTCTGTTCGCACCGAACCTGCACGAGCATCGGATCTGGGTGCCGGAGCTGAAAAAATTCGTCCGGATTCGCGTGACCGCGCGTGGATTGAAAACGATCAATAAAAACGGCGCTTACAAAGCGCTGAAAAAAGCCGGCGCGATCTAAGTCGCGCGGCTTCGTTTCTGGGG
>JALYKJ010000088.1 GCA_030774845.1 Verrucomicrobiota bacterium | reverse complement strand
CGTTCACTTCGCGCACCGCCGGTTTCATTATCCAACAACATTTCCCGCCGGGAGTGAGTAACACAGCGCCGGGTCCGCTGGTCGGAGTTGGGCTGTCGAACTTATTCATTTCTGATGTCAATCACTTCAAGAAGATAGACATGGTGTACTGTCCGCCGCCGTATCCGCCTGCGGTCATTCCGTCTCCCGGGACTTTTGGCACGCCGATCGCCTTTACGTCGTTGGATGGCTCCCCCGGCGGCGTTCCGCTCTATAAGAACGGAGTCCTTGTCGGTGGAATAGGCGTGACTGGCGACGGCACCCCACAGCCGCCGATTCCAGTTATGCTCACGCCACCAATCTTTCCGTTACCTCCGTGCATCGTCGTTCCGGTGACGGCAATAGCACGGAATGAAAATCCGTTCGTCTACATTAGCGGCTCCGATGTAGACGAGGACGTCGCTCTGGCGGGACAAAAAGGCTATACACCTTCGTCGAGCATTACCGCGAACAATGTTTTCATCGGCGGCATTCGTCTTCCGTACGTCAATTCCTCCACATCCGTTTCGAGTACGATGCTGCACGGCAACTACGATCCAATGTTTCCTCCCCAAGCCTCACCAGGGCCGCCGCCCGGCATCGTTCCGGCAACATTCGGCGGTGTCGCCGGTGAAATTCGCCAGCGCATCATTTCCGACCCACTAGTCGCACCGATCAACGGTCAAGCGCGACTTAGCGCCGCGGAAGTAGCCAGCATCATCAATTATGCGGCAGCCCGAGTGAAAATTACGCGAGCGGCCATTCGCTTGCCGATTGGCACACAGATGCAAGCCTTCATCAGCGTGGTGAATAATCCGAATGCCGACAACGTTGCGCCCACGGTGCTCGGGACCTTTCGAACCGGCGAAGCGACCATCTTTAGCTGGGATGTGGCGGTTCAAAAAGCGCGCACGGCACTTTTCTATTCGCGCCACGATTTTCTCGGTTTCGGTTTGAACATCGCCATGTCCAGCCGGTGCGTTGGATTTTTGGCGCAAAGAAATTATCCACCGGGCATCGACCGCAACAGCCCGGGACCATTCTTTACCGAGCAAGACAAGCTTTCGGGCTTTTCGGGGACCGAGCCCAACCTCACCTTTACAGCAATGAAAGCTACTCCGAATTTGCCCGGAACCCTTCCAAATCGCGATGGGATAAGGGGGGATCTACCCAACGGAATTACCATTTTCCCGGGTGGCTTCCCACTTTATCGTAACGGCGTCCTTATCGGCGCGATTGGTGTCAGCGGCGATGGCGTCGATCAAGACGACATCGTGGGCGCGTCCGGCTGCCACGACTTTCTAGCGCCTTTCGGCATCCGCTCCGATCAGTTCTTCTTCCGCGGCACGCGTCTGCCGTACGCGAAATTCCCGCGCGATCCCACGCTGTAAGATCGACATCGTCTCATCCGCTCGGGCTTAGTTGCGGCAGCGGCGCATGAACTTACAATCTCGTGCGCGCACCCTAACGTTCGAGCATGCCTAACGAATACGATTCGCCAATCGGCCAGCGACCGGAAATTAGCGGTGCGGTAATTCCACCGGCGCCGAGACATGATCCGTATGCCGCGTTCCGCTCGCGCGGGTTTCGTTTTTTCACGACCGGGAATTTATTATCGATCCTCGGCCGACAAATGCTCGCGGTCGCGGTCGAATGGGAAATTTATCGGCGCACGCATTCGGCGACGGCGCTCGGGCTAGTCGGGCTCGTATTCGCGATTCCGATTGTTGGTTTGTCGTTGCCCGCCGGCCATCTAGCCGATCGTATCAGTCGCAAAAGCATCATTCTTGTTTCGCAAATTTTCAGTTCAGTTACCTCGGCGCTGTTGGCGTTAGTTTCCTGGCAGCATCTCGCCATCCCGCAGATGTCGATGCTGCGATCGTGTAATCATGCCCTGGGATCCATCGCGAGCATCTTCGAGCGACATCAGAGTGGGTTCCATTTCGAGGACGCTTCAATTCCGCTCATCTATCTCCTGCTTTTTCTCGGCGCGATTGCCAGGACGTTTTCCTGGGCGGCGCGCAGTTCTTTTTTTCCAACGCTGGTGCCGCGCGATGCTTTTTCGAACGCAGTGACCTGGAACAACAGCGTATTTCAAATTGGTTCCGTCGTTGGCCCCGCGATCAGCGGCTTCGTCGTCGCGCATCGCGGGTTCCCGATTGTTTACGTCATCGACGCGATCACGTCGTTTGCGTTTTTTCTGCTTGCGTTGCCAATCCCGCGCGCAAAGCAGGCATTGAAACGAGTGGAGCAAAGCACGTGGCGGAGCCTCGCGGCGGGCGCGAAGTTTGTTTTCAGCAAGAAAGTTATCCTGGCGACGATCACGCTCGACCTGTTTGCCGTGCTGCTGGGTGGCGCGACCGCATTGCTTCCAGTTTTTGCCGATCAAATTCTGCACTGCGGTCCGGTCGGACTCGGTTGGATGCGCGCTTCGCCGGCAATCGGCGCTTTCGCGATGGCGCTGATCGTCGCTTATCTGCCGCCGATGCGCGAAGCCGGCAAAACACTTCTTTGGTGTGTCACCGGTTTTGGAATCGCAACTGTGGTCTTCGGTTTATCGAAAGCGCTTTGGCTTTCGTTGGCGATGTTGTTTGTCGCCGGCGCGGTCGATAGCGTGAGCGTGATCATTCGCGGATCAATTGTTCAATTAGTGACCCCGGACGAAATGCGCGGCCGCGTTTCCGCCGTGAACAACATCTTCATCGGCACATCAAATGAATTTGGCGCGTTGGAATCGGGATTAACCGCGGCGCTGTTCGGTCCGGTCATTTCTGTCGTCGCCGGCGGAATTGGCACCATTCTGGTGGTGATCGGCTCCGCCTTTAAATGGCCGGAGATTCGCAAGATCGGCGCGCTTGATCGAAACTTGCGCTAGGATCGACAGCGACTCATGAACATTGCGGCTGCCCAGATTTCGTGTGTGCTCGGCGATTTCGAAGCGAATCTCAAGAAAATTCGGGATTTCGTTGCGCTCGCGAAAAAGTCGGGCGCAGAGCTCATCGTTTTTCCAGAGATGGTGGATACCGGTTATTCGATGCCGGTGATTCAAAAGCACGCGAGGGCTGGGAACGAAGGTGCAGCGCCCGAGCTGCAAAAAATCGCGACGGAAAATTGTATCGCCATTGTCGCCGGAATTTCCGACCGCGAAAGTGAATCAATCTTTAACTCACAACTTGTTGTCAACGCGCAGGGCGAAATCATCTCAAAATATCGGAAGACTCATCTCGTCACCGCTGCGCCGCTGGACGAGCGTGTTTGTCTTTCGCCCGGGAACGAATTTGTCAGCTGCAAGATGGAGAAGTTCCAGGTCGGCTTGAGCATTTGTTACGACCTGCGCTTTCCGGAAATGGCTCGCACGCTTGTCGTCGAACGCGGCGCCAATCTGATTGTGAATTCTTCCGCTTGGCCGGTGGTGCGCGCGGAAGATTTACGGATCCTCGCATTGGCGCGCGCAGTTGAGAACCAAAGCTATGTCATCATCGCCAACCGCATCGGGACCGATGACGGCGTCACCTTTTGCGGTTCCTCAGTGATTGTCGATCCTTCCGGCGCAATTCTGGCAGCGGCTTCTCCTGATCGCGAGGAATTGATTCAGGCAGAAATCTCAGAGGAAGTGATCGCAGACGTGCGCAACCGCGTCACGGTGTTCGCTCATCGTCGTGCCGAGTTGTACAAACTGAGTTAAAGCGACCAACGACCTTCGTGGAAGCGATCCGATAATAGATGAAAATAAACCGCATGTGGCCCGGCCTGACGATTGCGATGGTCCTCGCGATGCTTTGTTCGAACCCGCTTCGGGCCGAGGAAAATTCCACGCCACAACAAGTCTTCGATGGAATGCGCCAAAGTTTCCAAGCCGAGAAAGCCAAAGGCGTGCACGCTCGTTATCAATGGGAATTGAGCGGACCGAATGGCGGCGAATGGTGGATCGACGTCAACGATGGCACGTTCAAGATGGGACACGGCAAGATCGACAATCCAAGTGTGACGTTTATCACTAGCGATAATGATTGGGTCGCAATGTCGAACGGCAAACTCAAAGGCACGTGGGCGTACTTAACCGGCCGCCTGAAAGTCCGCGGCAGTCAATCAGTCGCGCGAAAGCTCGACGAAATTTTCCCTTAGAACTTCGCTTCGATCGCGAGGCGGACGTAGGGGGCGGGATCCGTTTTCACGCCGGCTTCTGCGCGGAAGAAATCGAAATAGCGCCTGACCATGCAACCGGCATCGAGTGTGTTGTCGAACGGTTTGAAGTGAGAATAGGTCGCCTGCACTCCGACCCGGTCCTCGCTGTACTGCACAATTGCATTGTGGACCTGAAGCTTCCGCGCCGGCGTGATGACATCGTCCGTGCGATAGCTTTCGTAAAAGAGATTGCCGGCGAGACGAAATTCCCAGTCGTCATTCGGATTGTAAACCAGCGCCGGTTTGGGAAAGACGCCTTCCAGGCGCAGATGATCGGTGAAAAGCCAGATTAGACCGCCGCCCGGTCCGACGATTGGATTCGAATAAATGGAGCCGCCAGCGCCAATCACGGCAAAAATCTTGTCTTTTTTGAGTGGAAAAGTGACCCACACTTTCCAGGGCACGTCGATCGAATCGCCCGTGATATCGTTTTGGAAATAGGGCCCCGGATCAATCTCGATTCCGGCGCCGGCGTGATCGTGGACGATGTACTCATAGGCCAGGAGCGCGTGAATGGTCTGCAAGTGGTCCGGCAGTCCGTTGTCGGTGCCGCCGAAATCGAACCGCTCGTATTCAACGCCGACCCGCAAATACCAATTTCCGGTAATCAGAAATCGATGGGCGTAGCTGAAATCATTGTAAAGCGAGTCGCCGTCGCCGAACCTTCCCCCATAGTCCGTAAAATCGCTCTTGCCGGTGTAAACGGTTTCGTAATCAAAAATTTCGGTGGAATTCTTTTCCTCGCTCGGCGAGGGGGCAGGCTGCAACAACTCCGGTCCAGTCCCGGCAAGGACCGGTGAAATGATGCTCAGGAAACCGACGGCTAAGGCTAGGCGAAGGCTATTCATAGGTTTGGGCAAGCGATGGTGGTCAATCTTTTGTATTCGCATGAAACGGGCCAAATCTCCGTGTATCTCATTCCGGCTTTCTCAGCAAGCCCGAGTGCAAAGATTGCCTTGCCCGCGGATTTTTGGCATTTGACCCTGAATGTTTTCGGGGTTGACTGGCTTTCAATTGCCACTACCGTGCATGGCTCTTTTGTGACAACCCCCCAAATAGCTCTGGCAAATCCGTTCGCCGGAATCGATCACGGCGTGGCCCTCTGGTTTCACGCTCATCTGACGCGCACGTTCGTGAGCGTGCTGCGCGGAATCACTGAGTTCGGCTCCAGCGAATGGATCGCGATCGTCCTCTCCTTGGCGGTTTTGTTTTTCATTTTTAAACGATGGTGGCCGTCGCTCGTGACAATGGTCATTGTGGTCCCAGGCGGGATGCTACTAAACGAGTGGCTGAAAATTTTGGTGCATCGACATCGTCCATTCGTGGACGGCTGGTTCGTCGACTGGTCGGGCTATAGCTTTGCCAGCGGTCACACGATCGGGGCGACTCTGCTTTACGGTCAGATCGCGCTTTTTCTTCTGCCGTTGATCAAGAACCGCCGCGGGCGTGTGTTCATTGTGGCGGCCGCAGGTTTTGCTATTTTGCTCGTCGGTTTCAGCCGAATTGCTCTTGGGGCTCATTACTTCACGGACGTGGTTGGTGGAATGTTCCTCGGGACCGTGTGGTTGACGATTTGCGGGTTTGCGGTCCGACCGCTGCGTCGCGCGGCGTCGCCAATTGCTCCAATCGACGTCCTGGCCGACGCCGCTCCGGGACTCGTGCCGGTGCCGGTCGTGCAAGCCGATACTTCAGTTGCTGCGCCTGTGCCAAATTCGCTGATTTAAAGCACGGTTTGTCCATCCGGACACGCTTGCAGCTGCGTTTCGTGTTAGCATCACGATCGCGTCTAACTCGGTCGCGAACCGAGTTGTTTGAAACATGAAAGTCCCGAACAGGATTCGTTTAACTTTTTATCTTCTGGCATTTGCCGGAGCTGCGCTATTCACAGGGTTGCTCATTCGTGAAGGCGCTCCCCAAGTCGGCAAGGCTGTTGCCACCGCGGGCTGGGCTCTTGTTGCAGTCGTCGCCTACCATTTCTTGGTGCCGGTGTTTCTGGATGCACTCGCATGGTGGGTCCTTTTTCCAAAAGTTGAACGACCGCGATTGCGGAGCGTTTATTGGATGCGCTGGATTGGCGAATCAGTCAGTACGCTCGTGCCGTCGGCTGCTGTTGGCGGCGACATCCTCCGCGCGCGTATGGCAGCGATCAGCGGCAGTGCAGTCGCAACGGCTGCCGGCACGGTCCTGGTCGATCTGACATTGGGTGTTTTCACTCAAGCTGCGTTTACGTTGCTTGGAGTCGTGCTCCTGGTAAACGCGACGGGTCAGAAGAATTTCGTCGGACCGACCGTCATCGGCACCATCGTCGGTGTTGCGGCTGTTTGCGGTTTTTATTTTGTCCAACGCCTCGGGATGTTTCGTTTTCTCGCGCGCATGATTGCGCGTCTCGCGAATTCGCCCGAATGGCAGTCGCTTGTTCAGAGCGGCGAAGCATTGGATGAAACAGTCCGATCCCTTTACGCACGGCGCCGCGCGGTCATTGCCTGTTGCGGGTGGACGATTCTCTCGCTCGTCTTGAATTCCGGCGAAATTCTGATCGCGCTGTGGGCGCTCAACCTTCACGCCACGATTGTAAACGCGATCATTCTCCAAAGCATGGCGCTGACAATTCGATCGGTAGCGTTCCCGGTCCCCGGAGGATTGGGCGTGCAGGAGAGCGGTTATGTCCTCGTCGGCAACCTTCTCGGCATTCCCGGTGAAACGGCTTTTGCCCTCTCTTTGATTGGGAGAGTGCGAGAGCTCGGCTTTGGCATTCCGGGACTGATCGCCTGGCAACTGATTGAAGGCCGGCGTTTGCTACGCGCGCGGGCTGAGCCTGCTTCTTTGTAGACTTTTGATTTGGCGATTGCTCGGCTTAGGTTTCGCAGCCGTTGCTTCACGTTCGCCGGATTTGTGAAATTGGTGCGCACACCCCACCAGATCCAAGCCAGTCCGCCGGGCAGATCGAGTTGTTTTCTGAGCTGAGCGATAACTTCTCCATCGCCGTATGCTTCCAGAAAAGTCGTTGAAAACGGCAGCCATTGTCGGCTCGGTACGATCCCCACCATGTCGAGGAGGAAGACGAGCAAATCGTCCGCCTGGCGTGCAGCCCTCGCGAGCGATTTTTCGTGGACGATTTCAAAATCAATCAGTCGTGCGCGGTTGCTGCTCGGATTGTAGATTACATTCTGGGTAGTGCCATCGCCGTGAGACCAGCAGCCACGGAAATAGTCGCTCCAAAATTGATGAGCGCGGCGAAATTCAGCACCTGCAGCCTGCAGCATTCGGCGTGTAAGCGTGCCGCGATTCAGGTGTACCCATAAGCTTTCGCCCGGAAGTTTTTCGGCGATAACGCACCTCGTCCCGGAAGCGTAGGCGCGATAGCGGTCGCCATTGAGCATTTCAAAACAGCCAACTTCCCAGCGCTGCCATTCTTCTACTTTGCTCCAGAACCGAATCGGAATGTCGGCCATCCGAAAATAGAGATTAGTCAGATCGGCTAGCTGTTGGCTGTGAAGATTGCGGCGCTTGACGATAACGCGTCGTCCTCGCCGCGTTTTCTCGGTGATCGAATTAATCGCCAGCGCTTCGACCAGTCTTGTCGCCACGTCCGCCAGGCCGAGCGGCGTTTCTACTATTTTGCTCGCTACCGTGATTAAACCGGTCGGAACCAGATTCTCAACCAATGCAGCTCCATTTCCCAAAATTCCCATTTTCGCTTGTTTCTTCGACGGCTTTGATCGCGATTGCTTCAAATCATTTTCTCACGCACCGATTGCGTCGTTTTTTGTTCAGATTGTGATCGTCTCTCCCACCTTCATTACGCGTAGCTCAGATTTGGCGCCCCGCTTTTTTAATTCTTTCCCAAACGCTTCCGGCGTTCCGGTCAGAACAGGAAACGTGCCGTAATGCATCGGAATTACCATTTCCGGACCGACCAGTTTCACCGCGTCCGCCGCGCGAATCGGGCCCATGGTGAAATGATCGCCGATGCAAACCAGCATGATGCCGATCTTGTTATAATCGGAAACGCGCGCGATATCGGAAAAAAATCCGGTGTCGCCGGTGTGATAAATCGTCGGTCCATTGCGAATGCCAATGACAAGCCCGGTTGGCATGCCCGCGGGAGCCGCCGGCGAAGTTTCATCTTTCTGCACGGTCGACCCGTGCCACGCCGGAACAAAGGAAACCGTCACCTCGCCATCGAGCAATGCCAGCTGTCCACCGATGTGTCCGGTCGTGTCGCTGTCTGCTTGTTTGCTTGGATAACCGAGCACGCTCGTCACTGCCGCCGACAAATCGAAGTTCGCCACCAGCTTCGCTCCAGTTTTTTTTCCGATCTCGACCGCGTTCCCGACGTGATCGGAATGTCCGTGTGAGAGCAAAATGAGATCGACATTTTTCAGCGCGGCCAATTCGTCTTTGCCTTTTTCGAAAACGGGATTTGTCAGCCATGGATCGATTAAGAGCACTTTGCCGCCCGGAGTAACGATTTTGAATCCGGACTGGCCATACCACGTAAGTTGCGTCTTTGGCACAATTGTCATCAAAACGAAAAGACGCGGTTGAGCAAAACATTTTCCTGAGCGAAGACAAAGACCGCATATGGTCACACCCGAAGAACATTTGGCGGCAACCGATCCGCGGATGGCTGCACTCATCGCGCGTTCGCTTCGTTACAACGTGAAGCCGGGGCTATTGATCCGGCCGTTCGACGCGCTGGCGGAATCGATCGCCTATCAGCAGTTAAGCGGAAAAGCAGCCGCAACCATCTGGAAGCGTGTCCGCGCACTCTATCCGCGACGAAAGTATCTCGATCCGAAACGAATCTTGGAAACGGCGGATGAAAAGTTACGCGGGGCCGGTCTTTCGCGAAACAAGGTCGCCGCGATCAAAGATCTGGCCGCAAAAACGATCGACGGAACGGTGCCGAGCGCGCGGGCCCTGGCAAGAATGAGCGACGAAGAAATCATCGGCCGATTGATCACAGTTCGCGGCATTGGCCGTTGGACAGTCGAGATGCTGCTCCTTTTCGATCTTGGCCGGCCCGATGTCTGGCCGGTGGACGATTACGGCGTGCGCAAAGGATTCGCGAAAACGTTTGGTAAGAGAAAGCTTCCCAAACCGAAACAGCTGATGAAGCTGGGTGAAAAATGGCGCCCCCATCGCTCAGTAGCGGCCTGGTACTTCTGGCGCGCGCTCGATAACGACGGCCGGGCCTAACAAAGTTGACTTTGCCAGCAGCGCTCACTAAAACGCGGCATTATGGCGATGATTCACGTTAATCGGGGCGCAACCAGTTTGGGCGTGTTTCCGGAGGAACAAGTTCGCGAAGGAATTCGTGCCGGTCGCTTTCTTGCAAGCGATCTTGGTTGGCGCGAAGGAATGGCGAGTTGGCAACCGCTTTCGCAATTTACGGAATTTGCGGCCGATATCGCTGCGGCCGCTCCCGCCTCAGGTGCTCCTCCTCCTCAAACTCCAACCGCTCCGGCGATGATCGCTTCCACTGCAGGAACGACATCTCCGCCACGAAGCGGATTGCCGTGGGACGAGCGACATGGCAAGGGATTGTTTTCCGCCTTCATTGAAACCTTGCAGATGGTCCTGAGCCGCCCGAGCGATGCTTTTACCGCGATGAGACGCGAAGGCGGACTCGGCGAACCGCTGCTTTACGCGATGATCGGGGG
>JALYKJ010000087.1 GCA_030774845.1 Verrucomicrobiota bacterium | reverse complement strand
GAACGCGTGGGCGCGGGCGCCGAGCGCGAGATAAATCGTGGCGCGCGGCGAGGTGCCGTAACGAATCAATCCTTCCAACGCCAAATGATAAGAAGCCGGTTCGCGCGTCGCCCAGACAACATCGACGATGTAATCTTTCACCCGGTCGTCGATGTAAATTTGATTCACCACATCGCGCGCCGCGATGATTTGTTTCGGTTCGATCACCGCATCGACACGCAAATCCGGCGCCGACGTCGCCATCAAATCAAGAATTGTTCGTTCCTCGGATTTTTCAGGATAGCCGACGTTCAATTTGAACATGAACCGGTCGAGCTGCGCTTCCGGCAATTGATACGTGCCTTCCTGCTCGATCGGATTTTGCGTCGCCAAAACCAGGAACGGGTCGGAGAGGGGATAAGTTTGTTCGCCGATCGTGACCTGGCGTTCTTGCATCGCTTCCAGCAACGCGCTCTGCACCTTGGCCGGCGCGCGATTAATTTCGTCCGCCAGAATCAGGTTTGAAAAAATTGGACCGAGTTTGGTCGTGAATTCGCCGGTGCGCGGATTATAAATCAACGTCCCGATCAAATCGGCCGGCAAAAGATCGGGCGTGAATTGCAATCGCTGGAAACCGGTCTGGATCGCAGCCGCCATGGTTTTGACCGTGAGCGTTTTGGCCAAACCCGGCACGCCCTCGAGCAAAATGTGGCCGTTAGCGAGCAAGCCGAGCAACAAGCGGTCGACCAGATATTTTTGGCCAACGACCACGTGCGAAACTTGCTCGCGCAGAGGGGGGATCCACCGGCCCAGCTCCTGCACTTCGCGGGTAATTTCCTGCGTCGATTTCATACGCGTTTTTGAGACAAACGAGAACCCGACAATGTTCGATCAAACTACGCGCCCGACAAGGGCCAGAGATGGCAATTATTTGCGGCGCGTCTCTGCGCGCGGGCGCAATGTCAAAATGATCGGCACCCCGTCGTAGGGTTGGGCATCGCGTATCTGCGCTTCGAGATAACGCCTGTAGGATTGAGGGAGCAACCGTGGATCGTTTACAAACAGCACGAACTCCGCCGGTTGAAGATGTTCGCCACGGCGAATCCGTCCTTTGGCGGATCGATTTTGACTGCCGCTCGCCTGCGCTGCGTAAAAAAGTTTCAATCGGCGGCTTTTGACCATCGGCGGCGGATTGGCGGTGAACGCCGCGCGCATCAATCGATTCAAAACGCCAGTTCCAATCCGTGTCGCCGACGCGCGCTCAATTTTGCCAATCATTCCAAAAAGCCGCTCGACGTTTTCGCCGGTGCGCGCGGACGCGATCAACACCGGCGCGTAATCGAGAAAGAAAATTCTCTCGCGCGCTTCATCGGCGAGTTCGCGGATTGTCTGTCGCTCGCCGCCCTTCGGTTTAACCAAGTCCCATTTATTCAAAACAACCAACCCCGCCTTGTGCGCCTCCTGAATCAATCCGGCGATCCGTTTGTCCTGCGCGGTCACGCCGGTGGTAAGATCGACAATCAGGATGCAGAGATCGGCCCGGCGAATACTTCGTTCGGCGCGCATGACGCTGAAAACTTCGACCGAGCTGGAATGTTTACCGCGCCGGCGAATTCCAGCGGTGTCGATGAACAGGAATTGGCGACCGTCGCCGTCATAAAAGATATCGACCGAATCGCGTGTCGTTCCCGGTATTTCGCTCACGATCGCGCGCTCGCTCTGCACGATCGCGTTGATCAGCGACGATTTGCCGACGTTTGGCCGGCCGATGATGGCAATGGAGATCGGTTGAACGTTGAGAGTTGAGGGTTGAGCGATCGATTGCGTAGGCGAGGGGAGAAGTTGGCCAACTATGCCTAACAAGTCAGAGATGCCGCGATTATGTTCGGCGCTGATCGAGACGATTTTTTCAAAGCCTAACGAGTCGAACTCCGCAGCAAGAGACTCGTGCCTTTCATTGTCGATCTTATTAACCACGAGCACGATCGGCTTTCTCGATCTTCGTAGAGTGCGCGCGAGATCTTGGTCGATGGGCGAGAGGCCATCTTTGGCATCGACAACAAACAGGAGAAGATCGCTTGCGTGCAGCGCTTGTTCCGCGGTTTGGTGCACTTGCGCGCTCAGATCCTTTTCGCCCGCGCCGAAGATTCCGCCGGTGTCCCAAAGTGTGAACGGTTGTTCTCCGCGCGAACAGATTGCTGAGATTCGATCGCGCGTGATCCCTGGCTGATCGTGAACGATGGCGATTTTGCGACCGGCCAGTCGATTAAAAAGCGCAGACTTGCCGACATTCGGCCGCCCGATGATTGCGACGTTCGGCAGCTTGGCCTGTCCGTTCATCGCACGAAAATTCCGCGTTAGTCCGGGCGAGCGTGCGCGTGTCCCTCAGCTTGCAACTGACGCACGCCTTCCATCACGTAGATGATCCCGGAAATAAGAGTAAAAGCGCCGGCGACGCTGACGACAAAGATGAGAGGAAGGAAATGAAGCTGCAACATCACCCAACCAATCGCGCACATTTGGCAGACCGTCGCTACTTTTCCAGTCCAACTTGGTTTTATACGCATTTTATTGCCGATGAAATATTGCAGGATCCCGGCGCCCACCAAGATCACCGCGTCCCGAGTTATCACAAGAACAGGGAACCACGCCGGGAATCTGCCGTAATCGGGATCAACTTCGCTCCAGTTGCTGATGCTCAATGTGATGATGCCGCTTAAGAGTAAGCCTTTGTCTGCGATTGGATCGAGAATCGCACCGAGCGCGCTGCGCTGTTTGTAGCGGCGCGCGATGTAACCGTCGAGTCCGTCACTCACTGCCGCGATCAGAAAAATAGCAATGGCGGTGAAACGTTGCCACTCCAGCGGCGCGCCGCGCTGAATGCTTTGACCATAATAAATCGCCATGGTCACGAACGCCGGAATCATCAGAATGCGGGCGACAGTGATTTTGTTGGCAGTCGTCATCGGCTGGAAAACAATTGTAGGCGTTTGATTCGCTCGCGCCAGCTCGCTCAGATAAGGATGACACCGTCCGGTGCATCCGCGCTTTCTCTCTATCTCTATATATATAAGTACTAGGCAACAAACAACAGCGGGGACGTGCCGCATTTCATAGCAAGCAAAGGAGCGGCACGTGAAGGAGTGCCGCTCCGACGGGGAAAACAGCCGCGTGTGATCCGTTGCTCCAAAGGTGAATACGGCGTTTACGGGTCGAAGTTCGGCCCTTTTTACGAAAAACTGACGCCTCGGTGCTGGCTGGGCGTTTGGCGAAAGATCGACAACCCGCTCATTTCATTTTGGCGCAATCACTTCTCGTGATTACACTTCTCAGCCGTTAAAGCCGCCGATGTGGCGAAATGGCAGACGCAACGGACTTAAAATCCGTTCTCGCGAAGGCGAGGTATGGGTTCGAATCCCATCATCGGCAGTGCATCAACGTACCGCGTAAATCAGCAATCTTCTTCAGTCTGAATGGCAACCGAACGACCACTCTTTATTCCAGTAATTCTCGGGACCGCGCGGCAAGGGCGTGAAAGCGAGCACGCCGCGCGCTTTGTCTTTGAGCAAACAAAAAAGCGCGCCGGCGTGGAATCGGAATTCATCGATGTGCGCACACTCCCGATGAAACTCGATGACGCCGGCGAGCAGATGAAGGACCCGAAATTTTCGGCGACGATCGAGCGCTGCGACGGTCTCATCATCGTCACGCCTGAGTACAATCACAGTTTTCCGGGTCTGTTAAAACACGCGCTCGACATGAACTTGAAAGAATACATCCACAAAGCAGTCGGGATTTGCGGCGTATCGGCCGGAGCGTTCGGTGGCGCCCGCGTGATCGAAAGTCTCCTGCCCGTGATGCGCGAGCTCGGGCTGGTCACGATTTTCGAAGACGTTAACTTCGCCCGAATCGGGACACTCTTCGATGAACGCGGGAAATTGCTCGACGAAAATTTCGTCCGCCGCGTCGACACATTCCTGAACGAACTGATCTGGATGGCGCGGGTGCTGCGCCACGGCCGCGAAAACATCGCGCCCGTCTAACTTCAGGCGATCCAGAGCCGTATTTACAGTCGTCGTTCCGATGGTAGGTTTTCCGGCGCGGCCGTGTTTTGACCGCGAACGCAACGCCATTCGTAATTTCCAATGGAGCAGAATCCACCGCCACCGTTTCCTTCACCCGAGGAGCTGAAGACGAAGATCACCGAGTTCATGAAACAGAACTTCGGCGATCGCGTTTCGGTGGCGGCGTTCCCCGCGCCCGAGCCGGCGGAAGCTGAGCCGGAGGAAAAGCCGGAGAAGATCGACAATCAAGAATTCGAGTTCAATTTTCTGCCGCGCGATATCAAGGCGCATCTCGACCGGTTCGTGATCAAGCAGGACGAAGCCAAGAAGGTGCTCGCGATTGCGGTTTGCGATCATTACAACCATGCGAAATATCTGCGTCAGCTCGAGAAGGAAAATCCGAAGCGGGCCGAGCTAACCGAATACGCCAAACAAAATGTGATTCTGGTCGGACCGACCGGTGTCGGAAAAACTTATCTCATTAAGCACATCGCCGATTTGATCAAAGTGCCGTTCGTGAAAGCGGACGCGACCAAGTTCAGCGAGACCGGTTACGTCGGCGGCGACGTGGAAGATTTGGTGCGCGAGCTGGTGCACAAGGCCAACGGCGACATCAACCTTGCGCAGTTCGGCATCATTTACATCGACGAGGTCGACAAGATCGCGTCCGCCGGAAATTTGATCGGGCGCGACGTCAGCGGCCGCGGCGTTCAGACGACGTTGCTGAAACTAATGGAAGAAACGGAAGTGCCGGTGCGGAGCATGAACGATTTGCAGGCGCAATTGCAGGCGGCGTTTGAATTTCAACGCAAAGGCAAAGCCAAGCGCGAGACGATCAACACACGCCACATTCTTTTCGTGGTCAGCGGCGCGTTTGAAAAATTGAAAGAGCAGGTAGCGCGGCGCGTGCGGCAGGGACAGATCGGCTTCCGGGCGGAGCCGGTTCAGGTAATGGACAACGAACTGTTTCAGCACGTCACGACGAAGGATTTCGTCGAGTACGGTTTCGAGCCGGAATTCATCGGACGTTTGCCGGTGCGCGTGGTCTGTCTCGATCTCGACGCCGATGATCTTTTCAAGATCATGAAATTTTCGGAGGGCAGTTTGCTCCGCCAATACGAACGCGCGTTCCGCGCCTACGGGATCGACATCAGTTTCGACGATGAGGCGCTTCGCTTGATCGCAGAGGCAGCGGCCACGGAAAAGACCGGCGCGCGCGGATTGCTTACTGTGTTCGAAAAGTTGTTCCGCGATTACAAATATTACCTGGCCGGATCAGGTTTGAGTCAGCTAAGGGTCACGGCCGAGCTGGTGCGCGAGCCGAAACGCGTCCTTGATCGCCTCATGGCTGAGGGCGAAAAGCAGGAAGCCAAAATGCTGGAAGCGGCTGCTCGGCAGTTCGCGGACGCCTTCGGGAAGGAGCACGACGTGGAAATTGTTTTTGACGACTCGGCCTTACGGCGTTTGGTGGAACGCGCCCAAGCCGAGCGAATGAACATGAACGATCTCTGCGCCCATCTGTTCAAAGATTACCAATTTGGATTGAGCCTGGTGAAAAAGAACACCGGCCGGACCAGATTTGTTCTCGGCGCCGAAGCGATTGATACACCGGACAGATGCTTGAGCGAGCTCGTGGTGCAGTCG
>JALYKJ010000086.1 GCA_030774845.1 Verrucomicrobiota bacterium | reverse complement strand
GCTCCGCTTCTTTATCCTGAAGTTTGGCTTCCAGTTGCTTCTTCTCGTCCAAAATTTGCGTCAGTTGGCCTTCGGCAGCTCCGGTCTTTCCTTCGCGCTCGGTGAGCTTGGCTTGCTCTGCCGCAGTCGCCGATTCGCGCGCTTTGAGTTCCTTGTCCAGCTTCGCGCGGTCACGCTCGACACTATCACGCGCGGCGACGGCTGCGACCGCGGTTGAACGCAGCGTCTTCACTTTCGCGACGTTAAGCGCACCGAAAATCGCAGCCGCGAGAAGAAGCAAAGCGGAGGCGCCAATCAGCGTTTTTGGAGTTGGAGTCAAATTGTCGGACAGGGACAGCACCAACGAATTGTTTAATCGGAACTCCGGACAAAATGCAATCCTGGATTTCGTGTATTCCCTGCCACTTGGTTGCGCGTAGCGTGCTTCGCCCGTATAACAAGGGCGTGGGTCAGCAGCACCGAGTTCGAGCGAAACGTAAACGCCGCCGGGCGTATCTGAAACGCAAGAAAAAGACGTTGCGCTCGAAACAGCGCGAATCGCCAAAACAGCGGAGCAAAAAAGAGCCGGCCGCGCCGCAATAGATCGACATCTCGCTTCCAACACTCGCGCGACTTAGAATATCGAGTGCCTGTGCGGTACCTTATTGTTGACGGTCACAGCATCATTTTCGCCTGGCCCGAATTGCGCAAATTGCACGCTCGACGTCCGTCTCTCGCGCGTGAGGCGTTGATCAAGGAACTCCGACAGTATCAGGATTGGACGGACGTGAATGTCGCGGTCGTTTTTGACGGGCGCGGCGCGCGTGTGAGCGAGCAGTCCGATCCGCACGATGTGCAAATCTTCTACGCCCGCCGCGGTCAATCCGCGGATGCGATTATTGAGCGACTCGCGAGCAAATATGCCTCCCGCTTCGAAATAACGGTTGCGACCTCGGATTCTCTCGAGATGGAAACGGTCAACGCAAGTGGCGCGGCTTGCGTTTCGCCTGATGGGTTGCGCAAACTTTTGGAAGCAGTCGAAAAGCGCTGAATCAAGCAGCTCCAGCGAGCGCCGGTTGCTGACCGTTGAAAGCGACACTGCGTTTGCGCTGCTGACACGTCGCAAGAACTCGCGCGAGCACGCAGTAGAGTTGTTCGATCGGAAGATTCTTGCTCACGTAGCCATTCGCGCCGGCGCGGAGAGCTGCGTGCATTTGCTCTTCGTCGTAGCCGACGCCGGTGAAAACAACGATTGGGAGTGTTGGATTCGATTCTCGCATAAAAGCGATGAGGGAGATTCCATCCACCTTCGGCATCTTAAGATCGACAATCGCTACCTCGCAGTCGTTCTCGGATAGCCAGGCAGCAGTTTGGAAGCCATCGGTCAGGGCGCAACAAGTATGGCCGCGCTGACGCAGGTACGTGACCAGAAACTTGGCGATACCAGGGTCGTCATCAATGATGAGGAACTGGGAATATTCGCGTTTGGTTGGCTTCATCTTTATAGTTTCCATAATTAGTTAAGCACTATCCTTGCCAACCTTTAACCCTGTCCGACACTTTCCCTACCGCTGGATCAGCCCTATAACCCCAGCTTTTTCTCGAGCGCTTTGACTCGTTCGAAGAGTTTGCCCAACCGATGAATCCAGGCGATCTGCCGCTTCGCCTCGGGCAATGGCACAGCCGGTGAGCCAAACCACGCGCCACCGGGAAGGTCTTTCGAGATTCCACTTTGCGCCGCAATAATGGTGTTGTCGTTGATGGTGAGATGGCCAATGACGCCGACTTGCCCGGCCATCATTACTTTTTCTCCGACTCGCGTGCTGCCGGAGATCCCGGTTTGGGCCGCAATAATGGAGTTTTTTCCTACGATTACGTTGTGTGCGATCTGCACGAGGTTGTCGACCTTCACGCCTTCCTGGATCCAGGTTCGCCCGAATCGGGCGCGATCAATCGTCGTGTTTGCGCCGATTTCTACGTCGTCGTCGATTTGAACGATTCCGATTTGCGGAATTTTTTTGTATCGACCATTAACAAGTTCAAATCCGAAGCCGTCCGCGCCGACGACCGCGCCGCTATGAATGATCACGCGCGCGCCGATTCGCGTTCGTTCGCGAATGGTTACGTTTGGATAAATCAAACATGATGCGCCGATGACGCTTTCGTGTCCGACGTAACTGCCGGCGCCAATCACTGTATTATCGCCGATTGTTGCGCGCGAGTCGATGACTGCGTGCGGTTGAATTGAGACGTCGTTTCCGAGTTCCGCAGTTGGATCGACAACCGCGGTCGGGTGAATGCCTGGTGCGAAGGCGATCGGTTTCGGCGCGAGTTTTAAAACGACCTGTTCGAACGCTTTCGAAGGGTTCGCGACTCGGATCTGCGCGGCTGCAGTTTGCTCGGAAAAATCGAGCGGAACAAAAACCGCCGAGGCGCGTGTTTTGCGCAGACGGGCCATGTAGCGCGGATCGGCATAAAACGTGATCTCGCCCGGAACTGCTTCGGAGAGTGCAGCAGCACTGCTGATTTTTTCGGCCGGATCGCCGCGCAGTTCTCCGCCGCAAAGGGTCGCGAGTTCCTGAAGAGTAAAACTCACGTGGTTTGAAAAGGCGCCCGTAACATCGGCGATGACGATGTTGATCTAAGACTTGATGCTTGCGCGCACCGTGTCCAGTTGGCCGGCAGAACCGAGTTTCTCGTTTTTGTGCGCGATGAAGTTGGCATACTCCTCGACGAAAGTTTTTCCGGGCGGCCGGAAATCGAATTGTTCGGGATGATCGCGGAAGAATTCGCGATGGACGCGCGTCCAAACGAGGCGTCCGTCAGTGTCGATGTTCACTTTCGTCACGCCGAGTTTCGCGGCGGGCAGATACTCTTCTTCGTTCACGCCGCGAGCGGACGGATCGAGTTTGCCGCCGGCGGCGTTGATGCGTTCAACCTCCGATTTCGGAACGCTCGATGAGCCGTGCATGACGATTGGAGTAGGGGGCAGTCCCGCTTTCTTTACCTTGTCGCGAATTCCTTCAATCACGTCAAAGTGCAGGGATTGCTGTCCTTTGAACTTGTAGGCGCCGTGACTGGTGCCGATGGCGGCGGCAAGCGAGTCGCATTTCGTTTGTTTGATGAATTCCACCGCCTCATCCGGATTCGTCAGGCAAGCGTGGCCTTCATCCACCTTGATGTCTTCTTCGACGCCGCCAAGTCTGCCGAGCTCGGCTTCAACGCTGATGCCTTTGGGATGCGCCTTGTCCACGACGCGCTTTGTAATTGCGACATTTTGTTCAAACGACTCATGGCTGGCGTCAATCATGACCGAACTATAAAAACCCGATGCGATACAGTCGTAACAGGCTTCTTCGTCGCCATGATCGAGGTGGACGGCAAAGATTGCGTCGGGAAACATTCCCTCGGCTGTGCGAATGATGGCTTCCAGCATTCGTTTGTCGGCGTATTTCCGCGCGCCCTTGGAGAGTTGAATAATGAACGGCGCTTTGCTTTGCACGTTGCCGCGGAAAAGCCCGAGACATTGCTCCATGTTGTTGATGTTGTAGGCGCCGATAGCAAACTTGCCGTAGGCCACCTTGTAGAGTTGAGCGGTAGTGACGATCATAGACGTGGGAAAATGCTGATTTGCTTTTGCGAAGCCTCAAATCGCCGGCCGCAAATCGCAACTCGAAATTTTCGTTAATCCTGGCCGCTCGTTGCGGGTAAGAGCACGCTGACCTGCGTTCCTTTTGAGCTCGAATCAACTTCTACGCGGCCGTGATGATCAAATACCGTTCGTTTCACGATCGGCAAACCGAGACCCATTCCTCGCGGTTTGGTCGTGCAAAACGGTGAAAATATTTTCTCTTTTATTTCCGGAGAGATGCCTGAGCCGTTGTCGCGCACTGTTACGACGACCGCGGCGGGATGTCGTCCTTCCCGGACTGGTTTCGCCGAAAGTGTGATGCGCGGCTTGTTGCGATCCGCGCTGGCTTCAGCGGCGTTGGCGACAAGGTGGGCGAATGCTTCGGCCAGGGCCGCTTCATCGCCCAACACGCGCGGCAGATTGCTGGGCAGGGACGTTTCCAATTCCACTTTCCCGTTGATGCCATAACGCGATCTGGCAATTTCCACGCCCTTCTTGACCGGTGAGCGAACGTCGATCGGTTTAAACACAAGCTCGGGTGGATGGGCGAAGTTGTTAATCTGGGTAATAATTTTATCGAGACGATCGATTTCGCTCACCACGATCTGATTGAATTCCTTGCGAAAATCGGCGTCGTCGAAACGCTCCGGCAGAAGTTGCGCGAAGGTCTTGATCGCCACCAGCGGATTGCGGATCTCGTGAGACATGCTCGCGGCCAAGTCGGTCCAGAACGCCGCTCGGTCGAGCAACACTTGTTTTTCGCGCAAAGTTTCCTGGACGGTTAAATCCTGAATCACTGCGACCGCGCCGAGCGGCAAACCGTTATCCGCGAGTTGACGCGTTTCCACCGAAAGCGATCGCCGCGTGTTATTATCGATCCACTGCTGCGATGGCATCGGTGTTTTCGATTCCAGCGTTTCGCGCAGCAAGCCGGCGAGTCTGGTGCCGACACTTTCAACCGGTTTATTCAAAGCGGCGGCGGCGGACACGCCAAGAATTTTTTCCGCGGGCGGATTAAACCACCGAACAGTTGCGTCTTCATCGATGGCGACAATACCGGGTGGAATCGATTTCAGCAGTGTTTCGGCCAGCGTTTTTTGAACAGTCGCTTCCTCGTAAAGAAGAGCATTTTCGAGAACGGTCGAAACATGTTCGGCCAGCGTTGTAAGGCCCTCCAGATCGCGGTCGTCGAAGAGCTGCCCGGTGACACGGTGTCCAAAGAAAACCCAGCCGATGATGGAGCCGCGCGCATAGAGCGGCACGATCGCTTCGGCGCCGAACATGTCGAGAGCGCGCCGCATGATTGTGCGCTGTCGTTGGTCTTGCGTTCGAACAAGATTGGCGCGCGAAATCAGATGCGCATTCAATTCGAACCAGCGCACCAGCGCATCGCGTTCTCCAAACTGCAGTTCTTCGGTTTCGGGCAAACAATGCAGACCGGCCCGCAGCTGATATGGATCTCCCTTGCGCGTTCGCGAAAAAAGTCCAACGCGACTCACGCCGGCCGCATCAGCCAACGCTTCGACAACGGCTGTCACAAGCACGTCGATATTATCCAAACGACGAAGGACTCGCGGAAATCGGAGCAACGGAAACGTCCGTGTCACATCGAGCGGCTGGCGTGTGGCTTCGCCTTTGCGGGAGATTTCCGGCGTCACTGTCGATGTCTCGCGCAAATCGCGGTTTTCCTGCGAAACTTTCAAATAATCGAAAGCGCGCCCGAGCAGCGCTTGAAAATGGCGTCGTTCCAGGCCGATTTCTTCCGCGGCGTAAATTCCAAACTGGTCGGCCTCGCGCAAGGTTTCGGATTGCCCAACACCGAATGCAATGATCAAAACATCGGGCTGCTCATTTTGGATTTGATCGATTAATTCACGGGATTCCTTGGAGCGGAGGTCTATCATTAGAACGGACGGGCCCGTTTGTTGCAGAACAGATTCGAGACGATCGGGGTCGCTCACGTGCCGCACTTGCGACATGGTGCGCAAGAATGCTCTCGTCCGGCGAACGAGCTCGGCATCCTGAGTATATAAGATGCAGACCGGCGCGGGCGTCATGCGGCAGCCACCTTGCTGTCAAACCGGACTAACGGGAGCAAAATGTGAAACGCGGTGCCCTTTTGCAGTTCGCTCTCAACTTCGATCTGCCCTCCATGCTCCTGGATGATTCCGTGCACAACCGATAAGCCTAATCCGGTTCCGTAATCTTTGGTGGTGAAGAATGGATCGAAGACATGCGGAATATCTTCCGCGCGAATTCCCTCTCCGCTGTCGCGAATCGTAATGCGCAAAGCCTCACGCGCTTGTCCATTCCCGCTATTTTCTCCATTGGTGTAAGTCAGGGCGCTGACCCATTGTTCGTCCGAGCGGATCTCGGTCTTTACCGACAATTCAACATGCGTCTTCATCGCATCCATTGCGTTTAAAAAGAAATTGAGAAAAACCTGCTCCAACTGATCGGCATCGCCGTGGATGGTATCGGTGTCTGCGTGCCATGAGCGATCCAATTTGATATCTTTTTGATAGAGCCGATGGCCAACCAGAGTCAGCGCTTTTTCCAAAATCTCATGCGTGTGGAGCGGTTTGAGAATCGGTTTGGCGGGTCGCGCAAAACGAAGCAGCTGATTGACCAGCGAATCAATTCGGTCGATCTCGTGCCCGATCAAATTCGAAAACGTATCTCGAAAATCGGAATCCTGGTAACGCTCGGGCAGCAGTTGGGCGAAGGTTTTAAGCGAGACGAGCGGATTTTTGATCTCGTGCGCCATTCCTGCCGAAAGCGTTCCAAGACTGGCGAGTCGGTCGCTGCGGCGAATCTGCAGTTCGAGACGTTTAATCGCGGTGATGTCCGTTAACACCATTAGCGCGCCCAGTACTTGTCGATCTTGTCCGTGAAAAATCGACGTGCTGGCGCGGATGATCACGTCACCGGTCCCAGCCCGCAAGGCGATCTCACTGTTTTCCTGGCTCTCGCCCGTGCGCAAAGTCGTGATTAGCGGTTCTGCCAGTTCGAGCGGGAGAGCGCTCAACGAACAGTCGAGCATCTCTTGCGGGTTTAAGCCGGTGATTTGACCGGCCTCGTTATTGAAAACCGTCACCCGATCGTCCATTCCTGCGGCGATGACACCGCTGGTCAAATTTTCGAGCAACGTTTCGTTGTAGATCTTGGCGTTTTGAACTTCGGTGAAAAGCTCTGCGTTTTCAATCGCGACTGCCAGTTGCCCGCACAAAACTTGAAGTGCGCCTTGTTCAGTCGCGCCATAGATGCGGCCCGACTTTCGCGTTCCAAGCAACAATACGCCAGCCAGGTGATCCCGCGCGAAAATTCCCATCGCTAGCGCGATTTGAAGTGAATCCAATTGCCGCATTACTCGCTGAAGTTGCGGCGTTGGCCTCGCACGGCGCAGCTCATCCAAAACGATCGGCTCGCGATTCGACTCCAGTTCGGCGATCGTCGCCTGGTCGCGCGTCAACTCCAAACAATAACGTGCCCCAGGCTCGACCATCGGGTAACGCTGCAAAAATCCCTGCTTGTCTGGAAGAAGGATGAAAACCCGATCGGTGCCAACCGCCTCGGCGACGGTATTCCCGAAACGATCGAGCAAATCGCGCAGTGTCGTTACCGAGGCCAGGATTTTTGCCGCTTTACTAACCGTCGCGCGAAAATCGAGTCGATGGGAACCGATGAAAAGGCGCTCCGCCAATCGCTGGGAGATACCGCGAGCAGGAGCCATGGCAAAGGCGATCACGACCGCGGCGGTGACCTGTGCGATGGTGTGTGCGTCTGGGATGGAAG
>JALYKJ010000085.1 GCA_030774845.1 Verrucomicrobiota bacterium | reverse complement strand
CGAGAACGCTGTGGACCTGATACAGCGCTGCGCCGACAACGAACCCGGTGTAATCACCGCGAATCAGAAAAAGAAAACCGATCACCGGAAACAGCGTGATCAGCAAGGTCCAGATATTTGGAGTCATTGGTGTTTTCAGGAGAAACTGAGTGACAGCGCGCGAGATGGGACGATTCAAATAGCGCGATACAAATCCGTCGCGAGATTTGCCGCTGCCGAGCAGCAGCCAGCGTTCGCAGCGAGGAATGTCGCCGTCTTCAGAAACGTAGCGCCAGGTGCCGTTTTGCGGCGGAGCGCGCCGGCAGTCTCCTTCAAAGGTTCGCCAAAGTTCCTGCCAAAGCGTCGATTCATTTACAAAGCGCTGGTCGAGATCGAGCGGAGCAGAATCCCAAATGAATTGTTCGAGACCGCTCCGTTTCACCAGCAATCGCGTATTGAGAACGCGCTCGTCGCCAGCTGAACCATCAAAGCGCTCCACAAATCTACAGTGCGTCAATCTCGGATGTTGTGGTCGCCACCGTTGTTCCCCTGAAATGTCCGGTCTCCAGAGAACGATGATGTTGATCTTTGATTCGCCGATCGTCGATTTTGCAAATTCGTTCAGCGCGAGAACAAGTCGATCGAGTTGACGCAGGCCGGCAATTTCCCAATCAGCCGATTCGTCCGCGAGAATGATGAAACGATCGACGTTCGGGTTCACGAGGTAATCGGGCGACGATAGATCCGGTAGGTTTTATATCTCGACGCGCCTAATGCTTCGATGAAGCGATTCACGAGCACATTGTCTTCGAGTGTCATACTTAATTCGCCAAAAAGCCCGCGCCTTGCTCCCTCTTCCATTACTTGCAGGACAAGCGTCTCGGCGATGCCGGCCCGCCGATATTTTTCCAAAACGCCCAAGGCAATAAAACGGACCGTGCGAATTTTGTGACGGTAGTAAAGCAGTTGAAGTAATCCGATCGGCAATCCAAAGCGCGTCAACCGTCCGTTCACGCGGCGCAGCGCGACATTAATGTCCGGCACACAGATCACGAACGCGACCGGCGCGCTGTCGATCTCGGCAATCAACGTCATCCGTGGATCGATGATCGGACGCATCTCTTTGGCCATGTGTTCCGCCTCGGCCTCAGTAAACGGGACGAAGCCCCAGTTATTTTTCCAAGCTTCGTTAAACACGGCAGACAGGCGACGACTTTCGTCAGTTGAATGGCGAGGATCAATCGGGCGAATCTTGGCCGACTGTTTTCGGGCGCGCACTTTTGCGATCGGGCGCAAACGTTCCAGCGGCGCAGTCGTCGGCACAAACCACCAGGCGTACCAATCTTTCTCTTTTTCGAAACCGCACGCTTCGATTAACCGCGCGTAATAAGGCGGATTGTGAGCGGTGAGCAACGTAGGCGGATGTTCAAAGCCGTCGATCAATAATCCGCAAACGTAGTTCGTTGAATAATCGATCGGACCCATGATTTCGCTCCGGCCTCGATTGCGTAACCAATCCACCGCGGAATCGAACAGCGCCGTCGCAACATCGACATCGTCGATCGAATCAAACAAACCAAAACAGCCGACGTTCGATTTGTGGAGCGCGTTATAGTTCGGATCGTCGCTTGCCATGATGCGGCCAACGATCTCGCCGTTTCGTTTGGCCAGAAATAACGCCGCGTCACCGTGCTGGTAAAACGGGTGCCGTTTGCGATCGAGAAACGCTTTTCGCTCGATGATGAGCGGCGGCACCCAGGCCGGATCGTTTTCGTAAATCCGCCAGGGAAATTTGATGAATTGGTCCCGCTCGGCGCGGGAACGAAGTTCGACGACTGATAGAGGATGAGCGGTCACGCGCTGTCTTTTTGCGCCGTGAGAAGCTGAACAAGCGAGCGCGATATTTTTTCCTGCCGAAAAATAAGATAGACGAGCAAGAGATTGCCGGCAGTGAGCTCCACCCAAAAATACCAGACCGGTTGATGAATTAAAAACAGGGCGAACAGAACGAGCATTCGCGTATTCGTCATCAACAAACTCCACCATTTAAACGTCGGTAGAACCAGAGTCCGGTAGCGCGATTGAAACCAGGCCGGGACAGCATCGGTGAAATTGCTTTCGGTTGTCTCGCGCAAGCGCTTCACGCCGGGCAGAATCAGTTCCTGCTCGTGCATCGCGTTGAGATACAACCGGAGAAGCAATTTGGGCCACGCGCCTGTGTGCCAGGCGTACTGACGGTACTCCTGTTGGAGCCTTGATACCGAATCGAAATCGCTTCGTCCTTTCCCGAAATAAAGATAGGCGTTCCGGCAATAGTCGGCCGCGCCAGCCTGCAAGCCGTGGCTAAGACCGGCGGCAAGACCAAGTATCCAAATCGCGCCGGAAAACCCTCCCATCTGCAGACGCAACGCGAGATGAACGTAAATGCTGAACCAAATAACATGATCGACAATCGGATCGAGAATCCGTCCGGTCCGGCTTTGCTGATTCGTCAGGCGAGCCAGCTGACCATCCGCGTTATCGAAAATATTGGCCACGACGTGGAAAAACATCCCGGTCAGATTGATGGCAATAGCCTGATAGAAATAAAGATGCCCGGCGACGATCCCGAACATTCCGCCGATGAGGGTGACCGCCGTCGGCGTGAAATTCAGGCGCGCAAAGAATTTTGCCAGACCGAAACCGATCCGCCGATAAAAGAAAAGATCGACAATTCCTTCGAGCTCGCGCGATTTGTAGGTCGCGTCGATCTCCGGTGAAGGTTGCGAACGAGGGCCCGAGATTGTGCTGAGATCGCTTCCCACGTCAGGCGTTCTGCAGCGCCGCGGGGACGAGCGTGTCTTGAAGAATATTTAAAGCTTCGTCGAGGTCTGCCCGCGTATGTTTGGCGGTAACGCAGGCGCGGAAGCAAATTCGATTTTGTGGAACGGCTGGGTAATCAACCGGCGCGACCCAAAGTCCACGTCGCCGCAATTCGTGACAGAGTCGATACATTCGCTCCCGATCGCCGATGACGATCGGCATGACGTAGGTTGTCGAGGTTCCAGTGTCGACGCCGAGCTCGCGCAGTTTTTCGTGGAAATAGTGGGCGTTTTCCCAAAGAATCTTCCTCAATGCAGCTCCATCGCGAATGGCAATCTCCAGCGCTTTGAGGAGACCGGCGATGACGACCGGCGGCAGCGCGCACGAATAAACGTAAGGGTGCGCATAAAATCGCAGATATTGCAGGGTCTCCTTCGATCCGGCGACAAATCCACCGAGCGCTCCGAAAGCCTTCGAAAATGTGCCATAGATTAGCGGGACGCGGTCTTCGACTCCAAATTGTTCAGCCGCGCCGCGACCGTATTTGCCACAGCCGAGGACCGAGTGCGCTTCGTCAATGAAAACGCTAGCTCCATGCAATTCCGCGACATCAGCGAGCTCAGCCAGCCTTCCGAAATCGCCGTCCATTGAATAAATCCCTTCAATGATCACGAGCTGGCGGCGTCCACCTTGCCGGCTTAACGCGGCGTCAAGCGACGCCGGATCGTTATGTTCAAACTTTTCGGTGCGACAACGGGAAAGCACAGCGCCGTCACGCAAGCTCAGGTGCGATCGATTATCGAGAATCGCGACGTCGCTCTTGCGAAGCAGCCCGGAGATCGTGCCAAGTGCGCCGCCGAATCCGCTGTTGAAGAGCATCGCGTCCTCACGACCGAGAAATTTCGCGATCCGCGATTCCAATTCGCGATGAAGATCGGTCATGCCTGAGAGCATGGGCGAACCGCATGCGCCCAAACCGTGAGTATTCAGCGCCTCATGGGCCGCGGCGACGACATCGGGATGATTGGCGAGGCCGAGGTAATTGTAGGAGCAAAGATTAATGACGTTCTGGGATTTGCCGTCGTATCTGATGCTGGTGCGGGCGTCCGCACTGGCGAGCATTTCCGGCTCATACAATTCGACCGCCCACGCGCCGGCCTGCATCCAGGCGGTGAAACTTGGGGGGGCTTGCAACGGGTCGCGGCTTTCGCCGGCGAGGAAATTGCTCAAACTAAATTTTGCAGGGTCTTGGTTCATTCCTTATGGCAAATCGGTCGCCGTGGCGACGTTCCATATCGGGGCAGCTATTTTACTTCGGGTAACGCCCGCGACAAGGGTTAAGTGCGACCGCGCGACGGCGCCCTACCTGCGATTGGTGCGGAAAACGTGGTCCCAGAACGGCGAGCTAACACCGTAACCTGCGTGGTCGTCTCGATAATGGTGACGCAAATGGTGCTGCTTTAGCCGATTCCAAATGCCGGTTTTCATCGGGAAATGGTGAATCGCGTAATGAATGGAATCGTAGCAAACGTAGCCACCGGCGAAACCGGCCCAGAGTGCCGGTGCGGCGCGACCGAACAGTAAGAAGAACAAGCCATAAAAGACGATCGCCAACGGGATACTCACCGCCGGCGGCATGACCAGCCTTTTGGCGTCATTCGGATAATCGTGGTGAACGCCGTGGACGACAAAATGAAACTGTTTTCCGATTCGAGTCTTTGGCTCGTAGTGGAAGGCATAGCGATGAATGATGTACTCAAGCAGAGTCCAAATCATCAGCCCGAGCACGAACAGTTCCACTATGGAGAGGATCGACAATTGGACGCGGGCGAGCGCGAAGTAGACGCTGGCGACGATCAACGGCAAATACAGCAACAGCGGTGTCGCCGGATGCACGCGCGAGAAACGTTCGACCAAATCGCTTTTGAACATGCGCGCGCTCTCGTTCTTCAGAGACATGTAGGAACGCTCCCCCATACCGCTTCAAATTAATCTCTAGCGAAGTTAAGATCAACGTTCCGATGCACCCCAAACCAATACCGTGCCGCGTTGAATCAAAAACCGATCAAGACCCTGTAAGTCCAGCGACGTATCTGAAGGCGATTGTCTTCGTTATCGTTGCTGTCTTACTCGTCTTGGCGCTTTGGCCAGCGTTTCACTCGCCTGCCATCCCGATGGACGAAGGCATGGTGCTCGTTTACCCCGAGATGCTCTTAAAGGGAGATCTGCCGTATCGGGACTTTGAGTCCGTCACTGGTCCGGGAAATCCGATGGTCCTGGCGGCCGCTTACGAGACCTTTGGAACGAACATTTTCGTCGAGCGCGCCGTTGGATTAATTTACCGGCTGCTCATTTTGCTGGCCATTTTCGGGATCTCCCAACGTTGGGGGATATTCATCGCGATTGGTTGCGCCTATCTGGCCGCCGTGCTCCTCGCCGGCACCGATCTCTGGGCAAACACTTGGTACTCCGGTTTGTCGTTCGCGCTCTGTTCCCTCTGGGCAATGGCAAATACTGCCTCGCCTTGGCGCTGTTTCACAGCCGGATTGCTCGCCGGCGTTTCTCTGTTAAGCCGCTGCGATTTCGGCCCGGCAGTGATTGTCTCTTCGCTGCCCCTCTTCCTGGCGATGGAGCGGAGGTTAAAATTGAAATTTATCGCCGGCGGTGTTCTCGCGCTGTTTCCGTTAGTGTGGTTGACGATCGTTGTCGGACCGGCACAGATCGTTCATAGCTTATTCATCTTCCCGGTTTTCAAGTTGAATCCTGGCCGTCACCTGGCCATCTCATCCGGGTCGTGGGAGATGATTTGCCTTCTTGTTCTTCAGATCAGCGCGAACATCGTGAACATTACCGCGGGCATCGTCGAATCCCGCGACTCCTCCACTCGGCAGCATGGTCGTCTTCTTTTGGCGGTTGGGCTGCTCGGGCTCGGTTTGATTCACTATGCAATGCAACGCTTTGATTCCGGGCATGCGCTCAACTCGGCTCTTATTTCCGTAAGCTTCCTGCCGTTGTCGATCTTCGTTCTGTCGTCGGC
>JALYKJ010000084.1 GCA_030774845.1 Verrucomicrobiota bacterium | reverse complement strand
AATCGGTGGCGATCCCGAGGACGAGTTGGCGATCCATACTCGCCGTGTCCGAAGGGGTCAGATTGTGCGCGACAAGAATGTGCGGCTCGGCGGCGGAGAACATCGGTTTCGGCCCCTTGCCCTGGAGGTTCCGAACGATACGCCGCGTCACGTCTTGCATGTCGACCGCTCGCTCGCGCAGATAAGGGTCGTCGATTTTACTCAAGGTCTCGGCGTAATTGGTGGCCACTTCCTGAAAAGCCCATTCGACATTGCAACGCTCCGTCTCGAGCCGGCGCAAAACTTCGTCAATTAAAGTCCGGTCTTCGACGACGAGCAGGTGAGCATCGAAAATGGCAGCGTCTTTGGCGCCGATCGCTTCCGCGATTTTTTGCTGCATCTCAAGAATCTGGACGCGCGTTTGCACGAGCGCGGTCTCGAACCGAGCGATCTCGTTTCCGATCTGCGACGGTTCGATGTGATAACGGGGGACGTCGTCGAGGTCATCGCGCACGACATGAATGACGCCGCGCGCGAGTCCAGGCGAGACGCCCGCACCACGAAACCGGATTTCCTTGTTATCGCCGCTCATCCGCTTGCGATTCTATAGAGAAATCAATCTTCGTGGAAGCGCGCATTGATTAATTCCTCCAGTTCGGCCATTGCCTTGGCGGCGTCTGGTCCTTCGCAGCGAATGTGGAGCTTCGATCCTTGACCGGCCGCGAGCATCATTAATCCCATGATGCTCTTGCCGTTGACTTCTTCGCCTTCCTTGGCCACCCAGATTTCAGCGCGGTAGCGGCCGGCAATGCGAACGAACATCGCGGCCGGACGGGCGTGCAAACCGAGCCGATTTATAATCGGCACGTCCTTTTCAATTTTTTGACTAGGCGAGGCATCGCTCGCTCGGCGACTGAGCAAACCCATTATGTCGATCTTGGCTCCATTAAATTGAGCAACTTCGTGTTAAAATCGACGGCGCTGTTTTGACCGAGGCCTTTCAGCTTTTGGTCCATCGCGGCAACTTCGATCAAACGCGCAATATCGCGCCCCGGTCGCACTGGAATTGTTACGTGCGGCACCTTCAATCCGAGAATTTCATACGATCCGCGCTCGATCCCGACGCGCTCGATTTCCGTCACGGTCTCCCATTCTTCGAGCGTCACGACTAAATCGAGCCGCTTTTCAATCCGAATACTGCCGATGCCAAAAATTGCAGCGACGTTGATGATTCCGATGCCGCGCACCTCCATGTGATTGCGCGTGAGGTCGGGCGCAGTCGCCATCAATTCGCGTCCTTCCAACGAAGTGATTCGCGTAACGTCGTCGGCCACTAAACTGTATCCGCGCTCGATTAATCCCAGTGCGGTCTCGCTTTTGCCAATGCCGCTTGCTCCGCGAATGAGCACGCCGATGCCGAGAATGTCGACCATGCTCCCGAATTCGGTGACCGTCGGTGAAAAATCGACTTCGAGCGCGATTGTCGCCGCGTTGATGAACTTCATCGTGATCATCGGCGTCCGAAAAATCGCGATTTTTTCTTCCGCCGCCGCGGCCAAGAGCGGAGGATCGAGATGGAACCCGCGAGAAACGACGATACACGGAATTTTCTGCGCGCAGAGATCGCGAAAACGCTTCAGTCGCACTTTTGGCGTCAAACTTTTCAAATACGAGTGTTCGGCCGCGCCAAAAACCTGCACCCGTTTCTCGGCGAAGTAAGTGTAGAAACCGGCAAGCGCGAGACCTGGCCGGTTGATTGTCGGCTCGCGGATCTTCCGGTGAAAACCGACGCGCGGCCCTTCCAATTTCATCTGCAGTTTCTCGGCGTGCGAATTGTAAAAGCTTTCCACCGTCACCACCGGCACAGTTTTGTCCCGCTGATTGCGCGTCGATGGAACTGTCGCTGCCGCTGGCTCGCTCATTGAACGGTCTAACTTCTAACGCGAATGCAGCGCGATTTCCAATTCACAACTGCGTCTTTGTCATGTCGACCGAAGTATCTTGCCACGCCGTAGCTTTACGCGTAGGCGGGAGACATCTCTTACTATTTCCGGCGATGACCATCACAACGCGAAGCCTTACGCTCGTGCTTCACAATCCGAGACATCTTCTGGCGCTGCTCACGAGTTCGGCTGAATACGAAAAGCTCTCAGGTATGTGCGTTGCCGACGGCGTGCGCGAGTTTCTTCTTTCCGCTTCTCCGGATTTTTTCGTGCAACTTCAGACCGCGACAGAATCCAATCCCTGGAAAATCGGCTTCGCGATCGTGCACAAGATCGACAACCTCGTTATCGGAATGTGCGGATTCAACACGCCACCGGATTCGGATGGCGTTGTCGAAATCGGCTACGGCATCGCGCCGAGTTATCAGGGAAAAGGTTACGCCAGCGAAGCCGCCCAGGCTTTGGTCAACTTTGCAACGCGCGATGTTCGAGTGAAAACACTCCGCGCTCACACGCTTGCGCAAAAGAACGCTTCAACTCGCGTCCTGGAAAAATGCGGCTTTCAAAAAATCAGCGACACCGTCGATCCCGAAAACAATACTCCGATCTGGCGTTGGGCAAGAGCTGTCAAAAATGACGAATCCGACTGAACGCACAAAACGGCCACTGCGTCGCTCGTTAACTAACGATTCGAACTTCATTCGTCATTCGCGCTTCGACATTTCATTCGCATCTTGAAGCGCTCGTCTTGTCATGTCGAGTCCCGCAGTCGCGGGAAGACATCTCTAAATATTTCAGAAATAGCAAGAGATTGAACTCGTTCGTCTCCCGACTCTCTCGCCGCTACCCTCGCGGCGTAACCGTCCTTGTCGCTCGTCCCACTCGCTCCATTCCTCCACCCATTCGACTTCGCTCAGGGCTAGCCTTTCGGTCGGAATGACAAAGCTCACATCCTGAAGCGCTCACCGAGGTACAATTGTCGGCTGATCGGATCGTTGATCAGGAAATCTTTCGTGCCTTCGCTTTCGACCCGGCCCTCAAAAATCAAATAGGCGCGATCCACGATCGATAATGTCTCCCGGACGTTGTGGTCGGTGATCAAAATCGCGAGGCCGAGTTTTCGCAGGTTCACGATGATCTGTTGCACGTCGTAAACTGCGATTGGATCGACGCCGCTGAAAGGTTCGTCGAGCATGAGCAGTTTCGGTTTGGTGACGAGCGACCGTGCAATTGTCAGCCGGCGTTTCTCGCCACCGCTCAACGTCAGCGCCTGATTTTTCGAGATCCGTTCGATGCCGAATTGGTGGAGCAACTGTTCGCAGCGGTTCTTCCGTTCCGCTTTGCTCAGCGGCAGCGTCTCCAAAATCGCCATGATGTTTTGCTCGACGGTCATCTTGCGAAAAATCGATTCTTCCTGCGGCAAATAACCCATCCCGAGCCGGGCGCGTTTGTACATCGCATAATTCGTGACATCGGTTCCTGAAAAAATAACCCGGCCGCTATTCGGCCTAACGAGTCCGACGATCATATAAAAACTGGTCGTCTTGCCGGCGCCATTCGGCCCGAGCAACCCAACAATTTCGCCCGCGCGCGCATTGATGTTGACTCCATCAACGACTGCGCGACCGCCATAAATTTTCACGAGCTGCTCGGTGGCAAGAACATGGTCGATCTTCGCTTCAGGCGGCGGCGCAACTGGAGAACCAGAACGGGCTGCAGTTTGGCTGATCATGGTGTGCCGGATGCGTTTGGTGAGGGCGAGGACTTCGTTTCGTTTTTTTGTTCGTCAGGTTTTGGTTCCTGGCGAATCTCGGTGCGGCTCGGTCCGTGCGTCGTCAATTGCCCGTTTTGATTCACCACCATGACCGTATCCGGACTCGTTGCGATGTGGGTGTTCACGCCTTCCTGGACTCGCGGCGTTCCGCGCAGCTCGACATTGCCGGTGGCGGCAATATAAGTCGCCTGGTCAGAAC
>JALYKJ010000083.1 GCA_030774845.1 Verrucomicrobiota bacterium | reverse complement strand
GCTGTGGGGCCTCTCGCGTTTGGCTTTTCCATGTCGATCTAAAATTGTAGGGCGTTTGTGCCAAGCGCCTAATTAAAATCCGGGAGGGACCTTAGTCTCCCGATGAGCCCCGCCACAACAGAATCGGGGCCACTGGCGCCGTCAAATTCATCGGCTAAGCTTCGGAGATGGTTTCAGAAACGATCGACCTGCGCGGTCACATCATTGATTCGCTCATTTTGCCGAAGGTGCTGGATCAAATTTTGACACATGGCGCGAATTTCAAGATTGGCGAGATCAAAATCGGAAAAAAGCGGGCCGACCAGAGTTTCGCCCGAATCGAAGTCTCTGCCGAAACCAGTGAAGCGCTCGACGAACTGGTTTTGCGACTGCGACAGCACGGCGCCGAAGTTGTCGGACGCGCTCAGGCACAATTGGCCAAGGCGCCAGCGGACGGAGTTTTCCCGCGTGATTTTTATGTGACCACCAACCAGCAAACGTTCGTTCGATTTGACGGGAAGGAGATCGAAGTCCGGCCCGCCATGATGGACAGTGCAATCGCGGTTGACCGGAAAAGACGCTCCGCCCGAGCGGTGAAGTTTTTCGATGTCAGAAAAGGCGACGAAATCATAGTCGGCCATCAAGGCATTCGCGTTGTTCCGGTGCAACGTTCGACGTCGCATACCGACCTCTTTCAATTCATCAACACGATCGTCGATGCCGACGAGCCCAAATCAGCGGTGATTCGCGAGCTCGCTCGGGAATTGCAACGCGCGCGCAAGGCGAGTGGCAAAATCGCGATTGTCGGCGGACCTGCAATCGTGCGGACGGGGGCCGGCGAACACCTGGTGCGGCTTATCAAATCGGGCTATGTCGATCGGCTTTTTGCCGGAAATGCATTTGCTGTTTACGACGTGGAACGGGCGTTATTTGGGACTTCATTGGGAGTGAATCCCGATCTTGCATTTGCGCGAGGCGGCCACGAAAACCACCTGCGGGCCATCAATGCGATTCGCGAATTCGGCGGAATCGCGGCTGCCGTGGAGAAAAAAATCCTGACCCGCGGCATCATGCATGCCTGTGTAAGCCATAAGGTCGATATTGTGCTGACCGGGTCGATCCGCGACGAGGGGCCGATCCCCGGCGTCACGACGGATGTAGTCGAAGCGCAAAAAATCATGCGCGAAAAACTCGTCGACGTAACTCATGTGCTGCTTCTTGGTACGGTCCAGCATTCGCTCGCCGTGGCCAGCATGCTCGCGCCCACGGTGAATACAGTGTGCGTCGATATCGATCCGTCGGCGGTGGAAAGAGCTGTCGAACATCAGCCGTTGCAATCGATCGGGTTGGTCACCGACGTGGAACCTTTCCTGCGCGAACTCGCCCATTGCATCGCCAATCGTGACGATGCGGCGGGCGCCGATCGCAAGGAGTAAGCTGTCGATCTTATGCGCGAGCTGCTTCTTTGTCCGCCCGACCATTACGGCATCGAGTACGAGATCAATCCCTGGATGAGCCGGGCGCGCGGAGCGGAGGCACCGCTGGCGCAAAAACAGTGGAAGGACTTGCATGCGACCCTGTCGAAATTGGAGTGCAAGATTCATTTGATCACACCGCAGCCGAAGCTTCCCGACATGGTTTTCACGGCCAACGCTGGGCTGACGGTTAGAAAGAAATTTATCCCGAGCAATTTCCGGCACAAAGAGCGCGCCGGCGAAGCGCCGCATTTCGCGAAATGGATGGAAGAGCACGGTTACGAAGTGAAGTGGTTGCCGGAGAATCTTTATTTTGAGGGCGAGGGCGACGCCCTTTTTGGCGGTGACGCGCTCTTTTGCGGCTACAAGTTTCGCTCCGATATCCAATCGCATCGCGCCGTCGCGGAGATGCTCGGTTGCCTTGTCATCTCAGTCGAGCTCGTCGACCCGCGCTTTTATCATCTCGATACCTGCTTTTGTCCGCTGCCCGATGGCGCGGCGGTTTGGTTTCCAGCCGCGTTCGACGAATACGGCCAGCGCGCCATTCGCGAGCATGTCT
>JALYKJ010000082.1 GCA_030774845.1 Verrucomicrobiota bacterium | reverse complement strand
ACATGATATCGCGAACCGCGGCCTCCTTTACGCGACTGTTCGCTCCATTGCTCTCGATTTTCTCCGACGCGACAGCCGGCGCGCTCGCCGCGAATCGACTGCCGTTTCCGAGACTGATCAGATGGTCCAGCCAATGTTCGAAGTCGAAGACGAAACTCAACGCGCGCTGGTCGCCGCGCTCGAACTTTTGCCTAACGAACAACGCGAGGTGCTGGTGATGAAAATTTGGAACGAACTTACTTTCGCTGAAATTGCGAGCGTTCTCGAGATTTCGCAGAACACCGCCGCGTCCCGGTATCGTTACGCGCTCGCCGCTTTGAAAAAGAATTTGCCCTCCGCATGAACGATTTTTCCGATCTCGAAAGCAAACTGCGAAAACTCCGGCCGGTTGAGCCATCGGCGGATTTGATGGCCCGAATTGAGCGGGCGCTGGCCGAAGCTCGCCACGGCGAGTCTCTCCATCGGGGAAAAAGATCGACATCTACTGCCGGAGTGCTTCCGCACGAACTCCGGTTTCACTTTAACTGGCTGTCGCTTGGCCTTGGCTTAGCAGCTGCGGCTGCCCTTGTGTTGTTCGCGCGCATTCAACTCGACCGCCCGGCGAAGAAATTGCCCACGCTCGCTTCAATCACACCGTCGCCGGAGCTTTCATCTGTAACTTCGACCGCGCAGTTTGTTCCGGCTGGTTTAACCCAGGTCGTTTATCACACCAGCGACGAAGGACTTCATTTCGGCAGCAGTTCGGGTCAGCCGATGCGCCGCGTTCGCTCGCACACCCGCGAGACGTTGCGGTGGCAAAACCCAACCACTGGCGCGTCACTCCGCATCTCTTATCCGAGCGAAGAAGTTTCGCTCATTCCCATTTCCGGCCAATGAATGCGAAATCTCTTCAAATTTGTAGGGCAGGCGCTCCGCCTGCCTTCTGGACCGGCAAGCGAGGCGCTTACCCTACAACAGCACACACTATGAAAACAAAATCCATCGCAACCATCGCCGCGATCGCGCTTTTGCCGATTGCCGCATTCACCCAACCGCCGCCGAATCCACCCAACCCGCCGGGTCCTCCGGGGCAGCCAGGTCAACCGCCCGGCGGACCTGGTGGAGAACGGGAACGCCATGAGAAAAAAGTGCCGGTCACTTTTCTCGGCGTCGAAACATCCGATGTCCCAAGCGTGGTTAGTGAACAGCTTGGCCTCGCGAAAGGTTTCGGTCTCGTCGTTGACTACGTCGTTCCCGATGGTCCGGCCGGCGCGGCCGGCGTCCAGCAGAATGACATCATCAAGATGTTGAACGACCAGATCCTGACCGAACCGGATCAACTTTCAAAACTGGTGCGCAGTTTTTCTGAGGGTACGACCGTCACGCTCACTGTCTTGCGCAAAGGGAAGGAGGAAAAAATCGGGGTAAAGCTGACGAAAAAGGAAGTGCCCGAGCGACACGAGTTTGGTCCGGGCCGCCATCGCCGCAATTTCAACTTCAATGGAATGGATTTCGGTGATTTCGGCATGAATGATTTGAAAGAGCAAATGGACCACCTGAAGGAACAACTCGGGAACGAAAAGCAGGGAATGATCCATGATGCGGTGATGACGGCCCAGGCCGAGGCGCAGCGCGTCCGCGAAGAAGCGCAACGCCGACGTGACATGTCGCAACAGATGCGTGATCAAGCGCAACGAATTCGTGACGAAGCAAGGCGAGTGCGCGATGAAGCACGCCGCGCTGCCGGAAATGGCAATGTCACCATCACCACGGATCAAGATGGTGGATTGAAGACAACCAAGATCGACATCGGCAAAGCGCAGATTGTTTACTCGGATGACAAAGGCGAGCTGCGCGTCGAGAAAGTTGATGGGAAAAAAGTTCTGACCGCAAAAGATCCGCAGGGACTGCTTTTATTCAGCGGCCCCGTTGAGACGAAAGAAGAGTTGGACAAAGTTCCGGCTGAAGTGCGCCAGCGTTATGAAAAATTGCAGCAGAACGATTTGCCTGCTGTCATCTCCGCGCACGATTCCGACGTCGACATCGATGTTGATAACGACTCTGACGACGAAGGCGATACTGAATCCGAAATTCAATCGATGAATCAGATTTCGGTTAAACCCTCCAGCAACGCCGTTAATTTCTCATTCATTAAGATTTAACTTTAGCGGCAGAGAGAGACTCCGCCGAGCGCCTTAACCCCGCCGCGGCGGGACCGCTCGGCGGAGTTTTTTTGTCGGTTGTCGGGTGAGGGTTGTCACTCTCATATTCCCGGGCGCTAATATTTCCCCTTGGCCGTTAGGCCGCAAGAAGGAGCAGAATTGCGCTTGACCGAAGCTCGGCAAGCTTATCAAAACGGACCCAGCCGGGGCGCACGAACTCAAAGGCTTCGAAGGCAAGCACGACTTCTTTCGCTGCTGATAAAGCGGAGTTTTCCTTGTCGATCTTAAGCGGCCGGCTCTATTAACGCTGGCCGGCAAGATCGACATGTTTATGCGCGTTCTCATTTTCGGTGCGGTTTTGCTTTTCGCGAACGCTTCCCAGGCGCAAACACCGACGGTGGCGCCAACGGCTTCGCCATCGCTCGAGCAACGCGTCGCTGATCTCGAAGCTTACGTAAATAATGCGGCTCGCGGTTCCGACTCGGCAAACGCGAAGACTGCTTCCAACATTTCCGGTTCCGGTCCCGGTCACAATGGCTGGATGATGACCGCGTCCGCGCTGGTTCTCTTTATGACGCTACCCGGACTGGCGCTGTTTTACGGTGGGCTCGTCAGGCAGAAAAACGTGCTGTCGATACTGGCGCAATGTCTCGGCATCGCGGGACTGGTTGCGATTCTCTGGTGGGCAGTCGGCTATTCGCTCGTTTTTTCGCGCGGCTCGCCATTGATCGGCGGATTGAAATTTGCATTTCTTCGCGGAGTCAATGCCCAACCGAACGGAGATTACTCCTACTGGGTTTCGCAAAATATTTTCGCGATGTATCAGTTGATGTTTGCGATCATTACCCCGGCCTTGATCATCGGTGCAGTTGCCGAACGAATCAGATTCGCCGCGGTTCTTGTCTTTGTCGGCGTTTGGATGTTCGTCGTTTATTTTCCGCTAGCCCACATGGTCTGGGGAATCGATGGATAGATGAACGGCGTTTGGAATCCGCGCGCCAGAATTACCGCGATGGATTTTGCCGGCGGCACGGTCGTGCACATGTAGTCCGGCTGGTCAGCACTCGTGCTTTGCGCTTTGCTCGGGCCGCGGCTCGGTTTTCGAAAAGAAATCATGGCGCCGCACAGCATGGTGCTTTGCATGGTTGGAGCTGGAATGCTTTGGGTTGGCTGGTACGGTTTTAACGCCGGCAGCGCGCTCGGTGCCGATGGCATCGCGGCGAACGCGTTTATGACAACGACGCTGGCGACCGCAGTCGCGTCCTTTACCTGGGCTATGCTTGAGTACGGATTGCGCGGTAAAGCGAGCGTGCTCGGATTTTGTTCCGGCGCCGTCGCCGGCTTGGTGGTGATCACCCCGGCCTGCGGATATGTCGATGCGACCGGCGCGGTGATTATCGGTGTCGCCGCGGGCATTGTGCCCTTTTTTGCCTGCACCAAATTAAAGTCGTGGTTTCACTACGATGATGCGCTCGACACTTTTGGTGTGCACGCCGTCGGCGGAACAATCGGCGCATTTCTTACCGGGATTTTCGCGACCGCACATGTGAATGCGAATCTTACGGGAACTCCGGCCACACAGAATGGTCTCCGTAAAATTATCGGGAGTCTGCTTTGGCTCGAGCAGTTAAAGGCGATCGCAATCACAATTTTGCTCGCGGTTGTGGCAACGACGGTCATCGGTGCCGTTGTAAAAGCTTTTATCGGTCTGCGGATTTCTCCGGAAATCGAGCGGCAAGGGCTCGACATCAACGAGCACGGCGAGGAAGGCTACATCACCGCCTAGGCCTAGCGAAACATCGGCGTTGGTTGAGGTCGCCTACTACCCCGTAGCATAGCAGCGCGGGCGAATCCTCGTTAGGCCGCGCAAAACTAAACGGGCGAAATGTTGCTGGTGGCTTAGTGCCCACCGCCGATGGCTGACGTGCCGCCCGTTGAATTATTCTGCAGGTGTCGAACCGCACTCCCATCAGCTTGCTGGAGGTTATCCGCGCCCGCGGTATTGGCATTACCGTTATCATCGACTTCAACCCAGCGGCCGCCGAGATTCGAGCCCGTAACTGCGGGCATATAAACCATGTGCGTGTGTTTCTTGACCGGTTTATTGGCGGCGAGCTGGCCGGTCAATTTGAAGTCCAGCTGTGTCGGCTTGTCGGCGAAAGTCTTGGTATTGTTGATCGATGCTTTGATTGAGCCATTTACAAAAAAACAACCTTATAGTCGGTGTTCGGC
>JALYKJ010000081.1 GCA_030774845.1 Verrucomicrobiota bacterium | reverse complement strand
CGGTGATGTCGATCTTGCGGATTCTTGGCGGCAACTGCGCTATATGTGTGGCATGCGTTTCCCTCCTCGCAGCTGTTTGCATTTTAGTTTGTGCGTTCACCGCGCGCGCAAGCAAGCCAATTAAAGTGTATGCCGGTAAGGCGCACGAGTGGGCTATTAAATTCGATAACGTTCGGTCAAAACAAAACGCCGCGGGCGAGAAGCTTAACGCGCGGTTCCGGCAAGACCAAGCCGTATGGCGTCTGCTTTGAGCGCGGAAATGACGTTGGTGATGACTTCATCCAACGGCATGCCGAGTTGTTCGGCGCCGCGCACGATGTCTTCGCGATTGACTGCGCGGGCGAAGGCTTTGTCCTTCATCTTCTTTTTCACCGCCGCAAGATCGACATCGTGGATGCTTTTGGTTGGCCTAACGAGCGCGACGGCGACGACGAAACTACTGAGCTCATCCACCGCCCGGAGCGTTCTCTCCAATGCCGTCTCCGGAGAAACGGCTGAGTAATCGGCGTGGGAAAGAATCGCGCGACAAACTTCTTCACTCCAACCGTTGTCGCGCAGCCACGCTACGCCGACAAATGGATGACCCTCGCTCGAGCTGTGTCCCAAGTTTGGGTGCCGTTCGTAATCCATGTCGTGCAACAAACCGACCGCTTCCCAAAGATCGACATCCTCGCCGCGCAATTGGGCAAAGTGTTTCATCGAGTCCGCGACGGCGTAGCAATGCTTGCGCAAACTTTCGGATTGGACCCATTCGTGGAGAATCGCCAGCGCGCGGTCAGAAAGGCTCATGGAAAGGTGAAGGATGAGGGATGAACGATGAACCGCCGAGAAGAAAACGCCAAGTGAGTTGAACTTTTCAAGCCCGTAACGTTGCGTTAGTTTCTTCGAGCATGTCCTGCGCGAAAATCGATCCGGCGCTGCACCAGGCGCATAAGCCTTCCTGGATCAAAGTCCGTTTGCCGTCGAACCCGGTTTTCTTTTCGACCAAAGCGCTTATTTCCGATTTGCGGCTGCACACGGTTTGTGAGAGCGCGCAATGTCCGAATCGCTGGGAATGTTGGAGCCAGGGCACGGCCACGTTCATGATTGCGGGCGATCGTTGCACGCGGGCGTGCGGATTTTGCGCGGTGACAACGGCGAAACCGTTCGCATTGGAAGATGACGAGCCGCAACGCGTCGCTGAAGCGGTGATGCGGATGAAATTGAAGCACGTCGTAATCACTGCCGTGGCGCGCGACGATTTGAAAGATGGCGGCGCGAATCATTTCGCGCGCGTGATCGCTGCGATCCAAGAAATGGATCCGTCGATTATCATCGAAGTGCTGGTGCCTGATTTTCATGCCGACGATTCATGCATCCAGACTGTGCTCGATGCCGGCCCCGACATTTACAACCATAACATGGAAACAGTGGAGCGGCTTACGCCGGTGGTGCGATCGCGGGCGAAGTATCGGACGTCGTTGCAAGTATTGCGACACGCGAAGGAACTTTCGTCTCGCGGCCGCGGGATTGTGACAAAAAGTGGAATCATGCTCGGCCTCGGCGAAACCGAGCCGGAAGTTTTCCAAACGATGGACGATTTGCGCGAAGTCGGCTGTCAGGTTTTGACGATGGGCCAGTATCTGCGGCCGACGCCGAACCATTTGCCGGTCGTCGAATTCGTCACGCCGGAACAATTCGACCTTTACGGTGAGATCGCGCGCAAAAAAGGGTTCGAGCACGTCGCTTCCGGTCCGCTTGTGCGCAGCTCTTATCACGCGGCCGACTTTCATCCGGTTGTCCGCTGAGGATGGCAACATCGACAACCGCGGCGGTCATTCCCGCTTACAACGAAGAAAAGCATATCGGCGACGTCGTTCGCCGAACGCGCCAGAAGCTCGAGGACGTTCTTGTCGTCGACGACGGCTCACGCGATAAAACCGCAGAGCGCGCACGTGAAGCCGGCGCCGAAGTCCTTGTCCATCCACAAAATCGCGGAAAAGGCGAGACGATCAAAACCGGATTGCGTCACTGGTTGGAGCGGCAAATCGATCTCGTAATCATTCTCGATGCCGACGGCCAGCATCGGCCGGAAGAGATCGACCGATTCGTTGCGGCTGCGCTTTCGGCGGACGAACCAAAACTCATTCTTGGCAACCGAATGAAGGATATTTCGTCGATGCCGCGCGTCCGGCAGATCGTTAATCGCTGGATGAGTCAACGTATCAGCGCGGTTTGTGGCCAGGAAATTCCGGACACGCAATGCGGCTTTCGAATGTTACATCGAGAATTGATTCCCGACTTGCTCGGCGGCGCGGCGCGTTTCGATTACGAAACCGAAATGCTGATCGTCGCCAGTCGGAAAGGTTTCCGGATCGATTCGGTGCCAATCAGCACAGTTTATTCGGATGAAGCCAGTAGCATTCATCCCGTGCGCGATACGCTGCGCTTTTTCAAGTTGATGCGGCGCTACAAAAAATTGTAGTGGCGGGCGTGTCGCCCGCGATCGCTGCAGCCGAGACGGCTGCCTCCACAGAAAGAGTCACGGCTTTTTCGCCGGTAGTGGCTTGCTGCTTTTGATGATCTCGTCTTCCGGCGTGAGCTTGGGCGCTTTGCCGCTAAAGATCACCCGGTTCGGTTTTTCGGCGAGCGAATCGATCAACGCTTTGGCGTGGGTCGTAACAACTTTCAGATTCAACAAAATCACATGCAGCTCTTTCATCTGTTCCTGAATCGATTTGTCCGTCGTGCTGATAAACGTGTCGGCGGTGCCAAAGAGGTGGTCGGCGCCTTTCGAAACGCTCTCCACGTTCTTGATCACGTTCTGCAAATTATCGACGTCGATTTTTAATGAGTCGGCGAGCGGCCCGAGCTTGGGCATGAATTCGCCGAGGTCGCCGTGCAGATCAGTGACTGTCAGGTTGAGATTGTCCAATAACTTGTTCGCGTTTTCGAAAAGGGGTCCGGCCGCGGCGGTAATTTGTTCGATGCCATAAGCCGGATGTCCGTCGATCGCCGCATTGTTGGCGAGAGTTTTGCCGCCAGGTGTGCCGGCGGAAAGCGCGACAAACTTCGGTGCGAGCAATGTGTCCGCGCTCAGCGTCGCCGTTACATCGACAGGCAAGGGCGGAATTCCGTCATCGAGCTCTACTGTGACAATGACGGCGTCTTTTTTATTGCTCAATTTCGCCCGCTCGGCCGCCGTTAGGTGACGCATCGCAATCACGCGTCCGGCCGGCGCACCCGCGTAGCGAACTTCGGAATGAACTTTGATGCCGGTCACATCTTCGTATTGGATTTGCAACGTGCGCGTCGGTTTTTTCAAACGATAACCGGAAAGCGCAAACGTCAGCGCCGCGAGCAAGACGATGCTGCAAGCGATGACTGACAGCGCGACCAGATAATCCGAGAGGTTTTTCTTCATGCGGTCTTGCGATGAAATCGGTGACGCGCGCCAACAAACGGTCGCGGCTTCACATGTTGATGATGTTCATGTTCCTCCTGGGAAACATTTAACGGAATCGGCCCATCGGCTTCGCCATTGATGAACTGTTGCACTTCGGGATTCGGGCTGTTGCGAATTTCATCAGGTGTACCTTGGGCGACAATCGAGCCGTGACCAAGCATGATCATTCGCGTTGCGATCCGAAACGCACTGGTCATGTCGTGCGTCACGACGACGGCAGTCATGTGTTCACCATGCGTCAGCTTGAGTGTGAGTTGATCGACAACCGCGGTCATGATTGGATCGAGTCCGGAAGTGGGCTCATCGCTGAACAGTAATTCCGGATCGAGCGCGAGCGCACGAGCGAGACCAACGCGCTTTTTCATTCCGCCGCTGATCTCGGCTGGCTTCAGATCTTCAAAACCGCTCAGGCCGACCATTTGAAGTTTCTGCTCCACGATTTCTTCAATCTCATCCTCCGATTTGTCGGTGTGTTGCAAAAGCGGCAGCGCGACATTTTCACCGACTGTGAGTGAAGCGAGCAAAGCCCCCGATTGAAATAACATTCCAAATCGCCGCCGGACGGGCGCGATTTCGCGCTCGTTCATCGTCGTAATTTCCTGACCAAAAATTTTTACCGAACCGGAAGTCGGCTTCATCGAACCGATAATGTGGCGAAGTAACGTGCTTTTGCCGCAGCCGCTCCCGCCCATGATCACCAGCGTCTCGCCGCGGCGAACATTTAAGGAAATATCGTTGATCACTGTGCGATCTCCGAATTTTCGGACAAGATCGACAACTTCAATGACTGGCGAGTCAGGCGACGGTGACATATCAAGAATCACAGATTAGCCCGCGAATTACGCGAATCATACGAATCAAAGAGGTTGTTTTTTTCATTCGCGTCAATTCGTGTGATTTGCGGGTTAACCGCTAAAGAAAAAAATCCCAGTGAGAATGGCGTTGGTTACCAACATCGCGAGCAACGCTTGAACGACCGACGACGTGGTGGCTTGTCCAACGCCTTCCGCGCCGCCTTCAACGTGGAGTCCGGCGTTGCAAGCGATCGTGATCACGATCCAGGCGAAAACCACGCTCTTGATCATTCCTGAATACAAATCCCACGTGTCGGCGCTTTCGAGTGCACGCATGATGTAGCCGGCGGTGTTGAAATTAAGCGCGAATCGGCACACCGCCCAACCTCCAAGCACGCCGATGTAATTTCCGAAAATCGTCAACGCTGGAAGCATGATAAGCATCGCCAGGAAACGCGGCACGACCAGATATTGAACGGGGTTGATCGCCATTACTTCCAGCGCTTCGATTTCTTCCGAGACTTTCATCGTTCCAAGTTCCGCGGCGACGGCGGAACCGCTTCGACCGATCACTATGACCGCGATGAGGACCGGGCCCATCTCCCGCAAGATCGACAACATCACGAGATCGGGCACATAAATCTCCGCTCCCATCTGCTGAAGTGAGTGCGCTGCCTGCATGGCGAGAGTTACGCCAATACTAAAAGCGGTCAGAGCCACCATCGATGTGGCGCGCACACCAATGAACACCATTTGCCGAAAAATCTGGGGGATACTCAAGAACTGACCGGTAAAAGGCGCGACGAATACCCAGTAAAGCAAACTCAAATTCAGGCGCAGATAATTTTTCAACATCCGGGCGCGTCAGAATGACAAGCCGCGCCGAATGACGAAAGCCGAAAATCCGAGCCGGATTGGCTTTAATAGAATTAGATCAGTCCGCGCTTGCGGAAGTCGCCGAGGTTTCCGCCGCTGGAACGCTCGATCATGTCGATGGTGAACTTGAGCAGGCAAACTTCCCAGGCGTCGTCGACGCCTTGAATGACGGCGCTGAGGGGTTCGTTTGCGTTTTCGACG
>JALYKJ010000080.1 GCA_030774845.1 Verrucomicrobiota bacterium | reverse complement strand
ATATCGAAGTGCCCGGTGATGGAAAAACGATCCGCGGCGCGTATCTCGACTGGATGACGAGCAGCGATGTGGTGCATCCGCTCAGCGCCGAACATCGAGATCTGATCCGGGAGCCGTTCTCATTGATGCCACCGCTGCATTCGCCGGCGCAGGACACCGAGCAATTTGGAACCGTCACCGCCACGCTCGGCGCGGAAACGATCCGCATCGGGCCGAGTCTGCAACAAGGCGCGGCCTTTCAATTCGGAATGGAGGCGCAACCGCTGCTCGCGTTTTTAACGTTTGAAGTGGCGAGTCCTCGAATCGATTCGCCGCCGGAAGTTTATGTGAACGGCGAGGACGTCGGAGCGGCGACACTGACGCTGCCGGAACTGGCCGATCCAGGTTATCGCGGCGAGATGGAATCGCTCCTGAAAGAGATGCACTTTCAATACACCGGGTGGCTGCGCGCTCAGAAGCTCATTCCGGTCAGCAACTTGAAAGTCGGCACCAACGATGTGATCATCCTGAGCGGCTCCGCTACATCGACATCGGCGATTCGCGGGACGCAGGTGCAACTAAAATATCTTTGGGAAAAATCGGATTATCTGCTCCAGACCAATCATTAATTGAACTGTAACAGGCCGTCGCGTGTCTGTTTAGGTCACAAATGATGAAACGAACGAATCAAGCTGGCTTTACGCTGCTCGAGATCATGATCGTGGTCAGCATCATTGTAATCCTGCTCGGTCTCGCGATTTCGAGAATCGGGAATCCAACGGGTTTCGCAAAGGGGGTCGCCGTTCGCGCAGACGTCCAGGCGATTGGCACTCAGTTGATGCAATACGAGGCGATGAATGGTTTTTATCCGACCACCGAACAAGGATTGCAGGCGCTTGTGACTCAACCCGAAAGTGAGCCAAGGCCGACGAGATGGTATCCGTTTTTCAAAGACCTTCCGAAGGATCCGTGGGGCACGGTTTACATTTATCGCTGCCCCGGAATTAAACATCCGGACAAATACGATCTGTTTTCAGCTGGACCGGATCGCCAACCGGACACGGCGGATGACGATTGGGGCGAATAAGCCCGGCCAAGATCGACAGTCGAGCGACTTATTCCTCGGCACCTGCTGATGGTGGAGTCGGTGGCGGCTGGGGATTCCGCTGAATAGTGCCGCGCACATGTGGTGTTGGCGCTGCCACTCCGGGATTTTTACCCGGCTTCTGGAAACCTGGCTGAGGCAGCGGCAGCGCTGGAGGGACGACACCCGGAGCGGGCTTATTGGGCAATGGCTGTGTCAATATTGCCTGATTGAAGGTCAGCGTCGCAAACTGACCGTCTTTACTGATCGTCACCTTGGTTTCGCCAACTTTGTCCGACCATTGGATGTTCGCGATCGCATAACCATCTACCGGATTTCTTGTGGTTAGATATTTTTTAAACTCCCGATCGCTACTGGAAGCGATCGTGACCATGTCGCCATCTGGCGATTTCGCGGCATTGGCGACGTAAAGATCTTTCGCGAAATTCGGCGTCGCCGCTGGAGCAACCACTGCGCTGGCGACGGCGAACGGCGAATGATCGAGCATCCCTTTGTAGCGATCGAAGTTCAATCGCTTCGGTAAATCGTCATCGCCCCGCGCGGAAACGGTCGCAATGAGCGCGAAGATCGACATGTAAGTTGACGCGGCTCTCATCATTCAGCCTTTCCTGCGCTGCGCGGGTGCAAACCAGCGCGCGATTTTGAATTTGCCGCGCATCATTGTCGCGTCGTTGCCATCAATAGCGAGGCTCACACTTTCAAAGACAACAAAGCCGTCCGGTTGTTGAACGTCATAAAGAAAATGAACAAGCTCCGGCCAATGACTGCCGGTCTCGATCGAGGCGAAAACGGCCTGGTGGTTCGGTGTTGTTTCGCCTGAACCGATCGCCGGGTTCTCGGTCAAAATGTCGTATTTGCCGGCGATTTGTTTGACTTGATCGAGCAAAGTGGAAGCTTCCTCGGCGCCCTTGAGCGCGGGCTGAGTTTTTTGCAACCATTGATCGCGTTTCGCCCAGACCTCGCGTTCTTTCATGTAAACGGTTTGCTCAGAGCGGGTGGCTCTGCGCGAGGCCAGCTCGCGGCGAGCGCTGGCAATCGTTCCAAAAAGCCATTTCCAAATGAAGATATTAATGAGCGCGAATAGAACCCCCGCTACGACCAGCGTCATCATGCGCTCGCGCTGGTTCATTCGCTGATACGCAGCTCTCAATTTCTCCATCATCGCGGCTTTCCTTCCAAACGAAATTGCGCGTGATTGTTCGCCAGAATTCGAGGCGCAGCCATATCGAACCGGAAAATTTGCAAGCCGGGATTCTTTTTCACTTTCTCTGCGAATTGATACGCGAGCGCGGCAGTGTTCGCT
>JALYKJ010000079.1 GCA_030774845.1 Verrucomicrobiota bacterium | reverse complement strand
CGGCGGTCCCCGGATTCTCTAATAAACGGCGGCAAACTTCGTCGCCCTTCATGTCCGGCAAAATGAAATCCAGCAGAATCAGACCGGGCAAACTGCTCTGCGCCTCGCGCACGGCTTCTTCGCCGGTCGATGCCGTTGTCACGTCGTAGGTCGCCTCGATCAAAACTTCCTTCACAAAACTGAGCAGCATCAGGCTGTCGTCGATCGCCAATATTTTTGGATTGCCCTTCTTCTTGCGCGGCTTTTTCGGCACCGCCGCGCCGGCTTCATCCGCGCTGCGCACCGCTTCTATGAGCAAATGCTGCCAGCCCATGTCGATCGTCCGGGGACTGGAAGGCGCGTCGGCAACTTCGGAAACGGTTCCGCCCTTCCAACGCACAATCTCGTTGAACGCCGCCATCCCCTGGCGGCCCGGTGCAGTCGCGTGCCGAACCTGACCTTTCTCGAAGAAAACGCGCGCCTTTTCGCCGTTCGGTCCGGTAAATTCCACCACTGCGGTCGAGCCGCTCATGCATTTGAGCTGGATAATGTCGGTGAATTGGAGATCGCGAAGCGTTCCCTGGAATTTTTCGGTTGCTGTCTGGGTTGCTGGCTGCAGCAAACGCTGCGCGAGTTCCACAAAATCCCAATGCGCCATCGGTTTTTCGAGGAAATGAATTGCGCCGAGTCCGGCTACTTGTTCACGCTGCTCGGGCAAATGAACGCCAGTCAAAATGATCGCGCGCGCGTTCGGGTGACTCGTTCGCAAATCGTAAAGAAAATCCTGGCCGAGATCCGGAATGGCGTCGACATCGAGAACAAAAAGCTCGGGTTTCACTCCCAGGACAAGCTGCTGCGCCTCCTCCAGGCTGCGCGTCATTTCAACCGGCGCATCCGGTGCCGCTTCATCGAGGACATGCAGGATCGCGGAGCTCAATTGTTCGTCCGGTTCCAAAACCAGAATCCGCGCTCTCTGTTTAGATTTCTTCTGTTTCATTAATCTCGAACCTGCAGGGCCTGCAATTTTCCGACCCCTCAACTCGGTAGCAATGCCCGCTTCTCGGCAAATGCAAAGAATTTTTCTCTACCTGATTGTTCGCCGCGGCGAATCCGTCCTGTGGCGGATCGATCTTACTTGCTGAATCGACGCGCCAGTTCCCGCCGACTGATTTTTCCGCGCTCGTTTGCCGGAATCGAATCGACGATGAAGATCTGTTTCGGCACTTGCCATGCACTCAACGCCCTTCGGCAGAATTCCAAGATCTCGTTCTCGCGAAGATCGACATCCACGACGACGCAGGCCGCCACTTCTTCGTTGCGCAATCCCGCGCCTGCGGCACGTCCAAATGCAACCGCCTGACGAACGCCGGGAAAGCGAAGCAACTGTTCCTCAATCTCGGCCGGGTTCACTTTTTTTCCGGCCACATTGATCACGTCCGAAACGCGTCCGACGATTTTGAATCCGGAGGCGCGACGCGCGAGCAGATCGTCGGGAACGAAAACGCCGTCGCCCAATTTTTCTTCATCCGGTTCGGGAAAGTAACCATCGCCGGCAGCTGTGCTGCGGACGCGGACCTGACTGGCCTCTGCGCTTGGATCGACCATTTCAAGATCGACATCCTTCATCGGTGCGCCGACGAAACCCTCGCTGTCGCTGGCCGCTTCCCGATCATAACAGATCCCGCCGCATTCTGACGCGCCGTAAAAGGAATGAATCGGCAATCCGAATCTTTCCCGAAATTTTGTTGCGACTCCGATCGGCAGCGGCGCTCCTGCCGAAACACAAAGGCGAAGCTTCGTCGTCGGCGTCGTATTTTTCATTTCGCAAAACGCTTGATAGAAAACCGGCGTGCCCGGAAACACGGTCGCATTTGTCTTCGCGATATCCTCAAGGACAGCGCGCGGCGTTCGGTCCTGACTCAAAACCATCGCCACGCCGCGGGCGATCAACGGTGTGAGCAGATTGCTGAATCCGTAGGAATGTGAGACCGGAATGACGCCGAAGTTAAGATCGACATCGGAGATTCCCATCGTGTCGCAGATCTGATCGCAATCAGCCAGCAGTTGTTCACTCCGAAAACGGATCGCGCGCGGTGCGGCGGTTGTGCCGGAGGTCAGTTTTAGTAATGAGGGTGGTTTCTCATTCCAGTGAGTTGTAACTGCAGATGTCCTCGTCGGCAGAATTTCACTAGAACTGCCGCCGGGGACGGCGGCAGCTACAACATTGCAAATCTTGAACGCGCTCTCTCGCCGTTGATCACTAATCGATTGCTCAAGCGGCAGGACGACAACTCCGCGACGCAAACACGCGATCAAGATCGACGGCCAATCCTCGTGATTGCCAATCTCGACGGCGATCACGCTTCCGGCTTCCAAGCTGTCGATCTTTGATTCGAAACCGCGCGCGCCGTCATCAATTCCGCGAAACGTTCGATCAACCTGGCCACGGGTGTTGAAAATGGCCGGCGCGGTGTCCTTTCGAGCAACAGTCGATTGCCACCGCTTCAATAGTGCGTCGTTCGGTTTCATCGCTTGCGTAACGTGCCCACGCGGTTACATTCGGCGCTCATTTTTGACGATGAAAGCAGGCATTCACCCAGAATATCACGAGACAGATATCGTCTGCGCGTGCGGCGCGGTCTATAAGACACGCTCGACGCGTCGCGACATTAGAATCGGTATTTGCGCCGCTTGTCATCCGTTTTTCACCGGCGAACAGAAATTCGTGGACACGGCCGGTCGCGTCGAAAAATTCGCCAAGCGCTACGGCAGCACTAAGGCTGTGCGCATGGCCAAAAAAGGTTAGCTGAACGGCGGCGATCTGCGATCGCCGAATTAATGCGACGGTCATAGAC
>JALYKJ010000078.1 GCA_030774845.1 Verrucomicrobiota bacterium | reverse complement strand
GAGTGGCATTTCGCGCGCCACAGGGGCGCGGCTGCAGACGTGGAATGCGAATTCGAGTTGTTTAAACAACAACTGCATGCGCACTCTTCCGCTTGCTCAAGCGCTCGACAATTTCGGCGACGATTTTGCCAGCCGCGGCAATTTCGTCAGCGGTTGTTTGTTTGCCTAACGAAAAGCGCACGGCCGATCGCGCGCGTTCCACCGGCAATCCCATCGCGAGCAAAACGTGCGAAGCCGAGACTGAGCCGACCATGCAAGCCGAGCCGCTTGACGCGCAGACACCTTTCAAATCGAGCGCGATGAGAAGCATTTCGGAATCGAGCCCGAGCAGACTCACGTTAAGAGTATTTGCGAGGCGAGGGGCCTCGTCGCCGTTGAGTTTTGCTTCAGGAATATTTTGCGAAATCAAATTCCAGAGCTCGTCACGCATTTGTTTCTGACGCTCTTGCTCTTTCTCTTGCTCTTGCTTAGCAAACTCAGCGGCGGCGGCCATGCCGGCGATGGCCGGGACGTTTTCGGTTCCGGGCCGGCGTTGATTCTCATGCGCGCCGCCAAAAAGAACTGGTTGAAGCGACAATCCGCTCCGGAGAAAAAGAAATCCCACGCCTTTCGGGCCGTAAAATTTATGCGCGGCTAAACTCGCTGCGTCGACGAGGGAAATGTCGCTGTCGATCTTGCCGAAGGATTGGACCATGTCACTGTGCAGCAGCACTCCGCGCTCACGACAAATCTTCGAAATTTCGTTCATCGGCTGGATCACACCGGTTTCGTTGTTCGCGGTCATGATCGAAACCAATCGCGTTTCCGGTCGAATCGATTTCGCGAGCTGATCGAGATCGACCATTCCGTCGTTGGAAGTGTCGAGCCAGGTCACTTCAAAGTTTTCGTGCTTTTCCAAATGCTCGACCGCGTGGAGGACGGCATGGTGCTCGGTTTTGTTGGAGATGACGTGACCGCCGCGTTCCGTTCCGCAGCGCGCGAGCCCGAGCACGGCCAGATTGCAAGATTCGGTTCCGCCGCTCGTGAAAATGATTTCGTTCGGCTTGGCATGAAGAAGCGCCGCGATTTTGTCGCGCGCGTTGTCGACCGCGGCGCGCGCGTTGCGTCCAGCCCGATGGATACTGGATGGATTACCGAAATGCTGACTGAAATACGGAAGCATCGCTTCGCGCGCAGCGTCGCAAAGCGGAGTCGTCGCGTTGTAATCCAGATAAATCATACGCTGAATTCGTCGCGGCTGCTGATCGGTTTCTTTTTTCGTTTCGGCACGATGCGGAGTTGTTTCTCCTCGTAATAGACCAGCGAATCGGCCGGCACGCTTTGCACCAGAAAAACGTTGCCGCCGATGGTCGATCTTGCGCCGATGACGGTTTGGCCGCCGAGAATGGTCGAGCCCGGATAAATTGTCACGTCGTCTTCCACAGTCGGATGCCGTTTGCCGCCCTTTTTGATTTTGCCGTGCTCATCTTTTTGAAAACTGCGCGCACCGAGGGTGACGCTATGATAAAGCTTCACTCGCGAACCAATCTCGCACGTCTCGCCAATAACAACGCCGGTGCCGTGATCGATGAAAAAGTGCGAACCGATTTTGGCGCCCGGGTGAATGTCGATCCCGGTCCGACTATGCGCCCACTCGGTCATAATCCGCGGAATGAGCGGAAGATCCATTGCGTAAAGAACGTGCGCCATTCGCTGAATGGCGATCGCCTCGAGAGACGGGTAGGCAAGAATGATTTCTTCGTAGCTTTTCGCCGCGGGGTCACCTTCAAATGCAGCATCGATATCGCTCCAGAGCACCCGGCGAACATTTGGTAGCTCGGCGAAGAAATCGGACAGGAATTTGTCGGCCTGTGTTTCGGTCGCTTCGTTCGGTGGATTTTTTCCCAGGCTCCGGCAAATTTCGGTTTTAAGTCGCGCCCGCAGATTTCGCACCCGGACACGGGTGATCTCGGCCAAATCTTCCGAGCTTACGACCTGCTCGCTGCGGAAACCGGGAAACATCAGGCTCATCAAATCGGCGCAGGCAGTTTCGATGGAAAGGCGCGAGGGAAGCGTGGCGGCGGCATCGAGATAATTAATGCCGCCGGTCTCCCCGTAGGTTTGCAGGAGCTCGTCCACTGCGCCGTCTTCGCTTTTTTGCATCGCATCCAAAACTACGCGGGCGTGCATTTCCATCAAAGCGCATTTGTCAGCCTCCAGCCGCTGTCATCCCGAGCGCAAGCGAGGGATCTCACAATCGAAGCGCGGATTACAC
>JALYKJ010000077.1 GCA_030774845.1 Verrucomicrobiota bacterium | reverse complement strand
GTTTGCAGGAAATCGAGCGACTAATTCCTGATCTGGTTCTGCTGGATTACAGCCTGCCCGATTTTAACGGCGACGAACTTTGCGAACGACTTCTGGAAAACGAGAAGACCGCGCACGTTCCGGTATTGATGATGTCCCGGCACGTTCTGGAAATGAATGCTGCAGCGGCGCGCCTGCCCAACGTGGTGGCAAAAATTGAAAAACCGTTTCTTTCGGACGCATTTGTCGATCTTGTCCGACGAACACTGGAAGCCGAGCACGCATTCGAAAAACAAGCGGACGAGGAAACACTCGCGCCGACAATCTTCGAATCCGAACCAACGCCGCTGCCGCCGCCGAAAAAAGAAATCCCGACGGAGCGGCAACGTCGCGCACTTCCGCCAGCGGCGCTTGCTCCCGCTGAATCCCACATCGAACAGCACACGCCGGCCGGTGCTCGGACAATTCGAGTGGCACCGACTGATAGCAACGCTGCCGTGCTCGGACTTTTTCTGGAAGTGCTCTCGATGCGACTCACGTCGCAGCTTCAAATGGGCGCAATCCGCGCGCGACCGTCTTCGTTGACGGCTTCGCTTCGGCTGCAATCGGCGGCGGCCCGTAACGCCATTCCAACCGAGTTAGGATTTCAACTTGGCCCGACGAAATTGAGTGGCGAAGGTCGCATTTCGACACTGCGATTGGTTCCGACTTCAAAGCCTTTTCAACCGGCGCAAATGCGGACCGCTTTTGAAATTGGCGGTGTTGCGCTAATTCCGAATGAAACGCGCGCCCGCGTTCAACTAACTCCCGCCGGCACAACGCCGATGACGGTGGAATTGTTCGCGCATCTTGAATTAAATGCAGTTGAGCTATCGCCCACTTTTCAAGTGGCGCAGCTGGTCTTGAATTGGATTACGAACGCGGTTCGCGTCACCCTAAATCCAAAAGCGCCTGAGCAAACGGCGGCGAAGTTCGAACTGCGCGTTTTAAAACTCGACGACTCGGGGCGCATCGCCGAGCTCCTCTTACACCCGAGCAAGTAAGTCGCGCGTTGTCCATTTACTCCAAGCCAAGCGCTTTGAATGTTTCATCGACATGTTGGAAGTGGACGTCGAGCGAGCAAAGCCGATCAATTTCGGAAGCGGAAAGTTTGGCTGTGATTTCCGGCTCCGCTTTTACGTTCTCCGCGAAAGTCCCCTCGCCTTTCCACGTTTTCATCGCCGCGCGCTGCACGGCTTCGTAAGCAGTTTTGCGTTCCGCCCCGGCGCGGGTGAGTGCGAGTAAAATCGATTGGCTGAAGTAAAGACCTTTCGTGACTTCGAGATTTTGTTGCATCCGTTCGGGATAAACTTGCAGCCGCTCAACCAAATTGCGCAGCTCAAAGAGCATGAAGTCGAGCAGAATGCACGAGTCCGGCAAAATGATCCGCTCCGCGCTCGAATGACTGATGTCGCGCTCGTGCCAAAGCGCGACATTCTCCAGCGCGACCATTGAGTTGCCGCGAATCACGCGCGCTAAGCCACTCAATCGCTCGCTCGTAATTGGGTTGCGTTTATGCGGCATGGCCGAGCTCCCTTTCTGGCCTTCGCCAAAATATTCTTCCACTTCGAGAACTTCAGTTCGTTGAAGGTGACGAAATTCCGTTGCCCAGCGATCGATGCTGGAAGCGATCACGGCCAGCGTCGTCATAAATTCGGCGTGGCGGTCGCGTTGCACGATCTGCGTCGAGAGCGTTGCCGGTTTCAATCCGAGCTTTTCGCAGACGGCGCGTTCAACTTTTGGATCGACATGAGCATGTGTGCCGACTGCGCCACTGATTTTGCCGACGCGGATCCGTTCGAGCGTTTGGGCCAAGCGTTCTTCCGCTCGACCGAATTCGTCGAACATCAACGCCAGCTTTAATCCAAACGTAATCGGCTCAGCGTGCACGCCGTGGCTGCGCCCGATCATTGGCGTCATTTTGTAATGGCGCGCTTGGACGGCGATGACGACGCGCAATTGCTTCAAATCGTCTGCCAGGATTTTGGTCGATTCGGTGAGTTGAACCGACAACGTCGTGTCGAGAATGTCTGACGACGTGAGTCCTTGATGAATCCAGCGCGCGGCGGGACCAATCGAAGCGGCGACGTTTTCGAGAAACGCGATGACGTCGTGGTTCGTGCGCTTCTCGATCTCGAGAATCTCCGGAATTGAAAAGCGCGCCCGCTTTCGAATTTCAACTACGTCCTTTTTCGGGATCTGGCCGAGCTCGGCCATTGCTTCGCACGCGAGCAATTCGATCTCGAGCCAGATCTGGAACTTGCGCTGGTCCGCCCAGATGTCGCGCATTTGCGGCCGCGAGTAACGATCGATCACGCGGCAAGATAGGTTGGCACACCAAACGCGAAAGTGTTTTGTAGTGCAAAAAAATCGCTCCGGCAGACAAACCACCGGAGCGACTTTCGAAAGTCGAATTATCTTAGCAAACCTTGGCGCGCAGGAACTTGCCGTCGCTTTGGACGCGCACTTTTCCGCTGGCCAACAGATCAGCCACGGCCGCGACCGTCTCTTTTGTGTTCCTGGTGCAGGAGCTAACGGCGAAGACGAGATCGCCAAGGGAAAGTTTCGGACGCGGCTTCAGGATTTGGCTGTTTTTCTTCATTGCTTTGTATCCTTTTGACAGCAGCTTTAGTGCCTCTGTTCAATCTAATTTCGTCCGCCGCACGCGTCGCGGTTTGACTAATTTTACCTGTCGAAAGCTCAGTTCGATTTCCGCTTGGAAAGCCAAACTGACACGATGTAAAGGGCTGCAAATGCAACGACTACGAGAAGCAGCCACTTCGATTGGCCGCGGACGAACTGGATGAGAGCGTCCGGATCTTTGAGAAGATCGGGCGCAACGTGCTGAGCGCGAACGCCCAGATAAGCCAGGATCGAACACGAAATCACAGAACCGGCGAGCGTGACGAAGCTGAAAGTCCCGAATTTCATCCGCACAATGCCGGCTGGAATGGAGATTAAATGACGAATACCGGGCAAAAGCCGCGCGAAGAAGACACCACCGGCTTCGTACCGAGCGAGCCAATGCTCCGCTTCCTCTAATTTTTTCGGCGGAAATAGAATGAACCGCCCGAAACGCACGACTAACGGTCGGCCGATCCAGAGTGAGAGCCAATACATCAACGCCGCCCCCAGGTACGCGCCGAGCGTGCTGGCCAGGATTACACCCGCCAAGCTC
>JALYKJ010000076.1 GCA_030774845.1 Verrucomicrobiota bacterium | reverse complement strand
TGCATCCGGTTACATCGCCGGCGGTGCGCTTGCCGGAATCGTGATCGCATTCATGGCCGGCGTGCCGAGTCTCGCCAATGTGAGCAAGAGACTCGAGGAATGGTCTACAGCCAACAACCCATTTTTCAGTAGCGTAAACGCCGATCTACTCGCGCTGATTCCTTTCATCGTGCTTTGCGTTCTGCTTTATCTCGTCGGCCGCGATGTTCTTATGAAAGCGCGACCGCAAACTGCGCGTCGTTAATAAATCTCTACCGGCGAACGTTTGCCGTCTTCCACACTGCGTTTCCTCGCGCGTTCTTCGCCCAAAGTTGCAACGCGCAATTCCCAGATCTCATTGTCGATCTTACGAAACGCCGCTTCGGAAAATTCGTGAGGTGGCGCGATCTTTTTCTTAAAGCGCGCAACGCTCCCGAGCGCGCGATCAATTTGGTCGCGCGGCAACGTGCCGAGTATCCGTTGGACGTTTTCGATTTCCGGAATCCGATGGCAAATCATGGCCAAATCGTTTTCGGCCGCGATCGCGCGTCGAATTGTTTGTTCCAGCCCGTATCCATTTAGAATCGCACCCATGTCGAGGTCATCGGTCATGACTAATCCATCAAAACCGAACTCGCGGCGAAGAAGGTCAGTGATCATGCGACGCGATAGACTGGCCGGAGTTTTTTCCGGTTCGAGAGATGGATACCAGCCGTGGCAAATCATCATGCTATCGACCTTGTCGATAAACTTCCGGAACACGGCCAGCTCATTTTGATCTAATTCTTCGCGCGTCCGATCGATCTTCGGCAATTCGTAATGCGCGTCTGATTTCGCGGCTGAGTAGCCGGGGAAATGTTTACCGCAGCTCCCAATCCCCTGTTTTCGCATCGCGTCGTTGAACGCGCTGGCGTTGCGGACGACTTGCTCGACCGTTTTTCCGTAACATCGTCCACGCAGCGAGTTGTCGGCATTGTCGTCGAAAGAAATATCGAGCACCGGGCAGAGATCGAGATTGAATCCGAAAACGCGCAGCAACCGCCCGGTTATATCGCCGTGCCGGCGGATAAGATCGACATCGTCCTTGTCGCGCAATTGCTGCGCGTTTGGCGGTTCGCTCCCAATCAAGCGTAATCGCGACACGCGGCCGCCTTCCTGATCAATCGTGATGATCGGCTCCGTTTCGCTCAAGTCGCGCAGGTCGTCGATCAGTTTGCGCAACTGTCGCGCGCTTTCAATGTTGCGCCCGAAAAGAATGAACCCGCCCGGTTGCACGCGCCGGAACAATTCCGCACTGGCGGCATCGAGTTCCTTTCCGGGAACGCCGCAGAGTATCAGTTGACCGAGCGAACTGTCGTTCATAGTTTGGCAACTTAGATGTCGATCTCGGCGGTGCGAAGGAAAAAGCGGTTGGAATGAGAAAAATCGGTATCTACGGCGGAACCTTCGATCCGATTCATCACGGCCATTTGATTCTTGGACGACAAGCGTGCGAGCAACTTGGACTCGATCAATTGATTTTTGTTCCGGCCGCCCTGTCGCCGTTCAAAAAAGCCGCACGCGCAAGTGGAGACGCGCGATTGTCGATGTTACAAGCAGCCATTGAAGGCCAAGACGGATTTACAGTAGATGATTGTGAGTTAAAACGGCCGCCGCCTTCCTACAGCATCGACACAGTGCTGCAAATTCGTGAGCGCGAGCCAAAGAGCGAATTATTTTGGCTGATCGGCGCGGACAACGTGACAGGATTAGACAAATGGCACCGTTTCGAAGAACTGAAGAAGCTCGTGCAATTCGTCGTGCTCGACCGCGCTTGCAGCGGAGAGAAACAGCTTTACCCCGTCATTCAACGCAACATCGACATCTCCGCGACTGAAATCCGAAACCGAGTTGCGTCCGGCCGCTCCATCCGCTATCTCGTACCACGGGCCGTGGAGGAAATTATTCGCTGCGAAAATCTTTACCGGGAGTCAGCGACATAACCGCAAAACAGTTAGCCACGACCTGTGCCGAGCTCGCCTCGAACAAGAAAGCCGAAGAAATTGTCGTGCTCGATCTCGCCGGCATCTCCAGCTTCACCGATTTCTTCGTCATTTGTTCGGCCACTTCGGAGCCGCAGCTCAAGGCGATTGCCAATGAAATTGAGACGCGATTAAGAGACGATCATGGCCTCCGCGCCATGGCGATCGACGGTTTTCCGGCGAGCCAATGGATTGTGCTCGATTATCTCGAAGTGGTTGTCCACATCTTCCACCGCGAGAAGCGCGCGTTTTACAGTCTGGAAGATTTGTGGGGCGACGCGCCGCGGGTCGCGTGGGAAGCGACGGCCGCAGCGCGCTAATTCGCTCGCGAGCGTGATCTATTTCGCCTAAGGCGAAGGCGTTGCGCTCGCGCCACCAGCTTGCGGCGATTTCACATCCATCAGCTCCACTTCGAAAATCAACAGCGAGTTCGGCGGAATTCCTGGCCGCCCTTGTTCGCCGTAGGCCAGATTCGCCGGGATGAAAAGTTGAAACTTGGAACCGACCTTCATGAGTTGGAGCGCCTCGGTCCAACCTTTGATGACGCCGCCAACTGGGAACGTTGCCGGTTGACCGCGTTTGTAGGAACTGTCGAATTCAGTCCCATCCACCAACGTGCCGCGGTAATTTACCGTCACGGTGTCACTACTTTTGGGCTGCGCGCCACTGCCTTCTTTCAACACTTTGTATTGCAAACCGCTCTCGGTCGTCTTCACGCCTTCCTTCGATTTGTTTGCGGCGAGAAATTTGTCCGCCTCAGCCGCGTTCTTTTGAGCGGTCTCCGCTTGTTTCTGTTGCATATCTTTTTCGAATGCCGTCATTGTTTCCCTGACTTCCTGCTCGCTCATGAGCGGTTTCCTGCCGGCCATGGCATCTTTGAATCCGGCGGCAAATGCATCAGTGTTGAGATCGACATTTTGCCGCTTGAAATTGAAACCAAAATTCAAACCCAGGGCGTAGCTCGCCTTGTCCTTCAAATCTTTCAATTGGGGCGGCTTCTCTTCCGCAAAAAGGCTGACCGCGAACGACAAAACAACGGCACTAATAACGATGGATTTCATAAAATGAGATTGCGAATGTCATTGCGCTCTAATCTGGAACAGCGCAGAAGGTTGCAACGCTAGTGGAGAAACTGCGCTCGTCAACTCAACAGCACATCGGTTGCGTCCTGGCCGCCTGTCTGCTTTTCATTGCGCTGGCCGGAACGAATTGGGCAGCGGAACCGGTTCGTATCTCCGATGCCGAAGCGCTTCGAATCGGGAAAAAGATTTGGCAAAACGAAAGCAACGGCACTGTAGCCGGCCTGACCGCCTGGAACGCTGGAGAAAATTTCGCTTCGCTTGGAATTGGTCATTTCATTTGGTATCCACAAGGCGTGCACGGTCCGTTCGAAGAAAGCTTTCCCAAATTTCTCGCTTTCGCGCGAGACCGTCGCGCCGCGATTCCGGCGTGGCTTAACCAGTCGTCGGCTTGCCCCTGGAATTCGCGCGCCGAATTTTCCAGCGCAGAGAATTCAACGCAAACGCGCGAACTCCGACAATTTCTATCGCGGACGATCGATGTTCAGGCGCAATTTATGGTGGCGCGTTTGCAACAATCGCTCGCCAAAATGCTCGATGAGGCGGCGCCGGCGGATCGCGCCAATATCGAGCGCCAGTTTGAGCGCGTTGCTAGCACGCCGCATGGCTGTTATGCACTGGTCGATTACGTGAATTTCAAAGGCGAAGGCGTTTTGCACACCGAGCGCTATCGCGGCGAAGGCTGGGGATTACTGCAAGTCCTCGAACAGATGCACGGCAACGAAACTGGCACTAGTGCCACACGCGAATTTTCAAATTCCGCTGCTGCAATGTTGCGGCGCCGCGTCCAAAATTCGCCACCGGAACGACACGAGGCCCGCTGGTTGCCCGGCTGGCTCAACCGCGTTCGCAGTTACGGCGAAAATTCATGAAACGGATTTGTTTAACAGCGATGATTGTCTTGGGAGGGATCGCGCTGGCGGGCCTGGCTAGAGCTCAATTGTTCGGGCCGAAAATGAAGAAACCGGCCGAGCTCATTCACAAGCAGGAACCGCTAAAAGTGAACCAAAACCCGCTCAAGCAAGCGACCGCCGACAATACACGCATCGTCGTTTCAATACCGAAACAGCGCGCCTATCTGATGATCGGCGAAGAGATCGTGGCTGATGCGCCGGTTTCATCCGGCAAACGCGGACACGAATCGCCGCTAGGTCATATGCGCGTGCTCGAGAAGGATCCAAATCACCATTCCAGCCTCTACGGAGATTTCGTTGATCACTCCGGCCGGGTCGTCCGAGGCGGCGTTAGCGCCCGAGCTGATTCCGCACCGAGCGGTACCCATTTCGCCGGTGCGGCGATGAAGTGGTTTTTGAGATTAACTGAAGACGGAGTAGGAATGCACATCGGAATTTTGCCAGGTTATCCTGCGTCGCACGGCTGCATTCGCGAATCGGTGGACGGCGCGAAATTATTTTACGATCGCGTTAAAGTCGGCACGCCAGTCGACGTCGGTGATTTTTAATCGGCGCACTGCGCATCCACATCGACCACCACAGGGACATTGATCACGAGATCAATCTGCGGCGCAGCATTTCGAATGCAGCTTGTGCGACGAGCTGCTTGAATGTTTCCCTGTCGCTTGGAAAAAATAATTTCTTAACTTTAATCTCTTCTCCGGACGCGAGCGCGACATAAACAGTGCCGACCGGTTTCTCCTCCGAGCCGCCGCTCGGCCCTGCGATGCCAGTCGTCGCGAGCGCATATGTCGATTTTGCGCGCTTCCGTGCGCCATCGGCCATTACGCGCGCGACCTGCTCGCTAACCGCGCCATGTTGCTCGATCATTCTTGGATCGATTCCGAGGATGTCGATCTTGGCTTCGTTGGCATAGCAAACATATCCCGCCAGCAAAACCGCAGAGGCGCCGGCCACATTCGTAATCCGGTTCGCCAGTAATCCGCCCGTGCACGACTCAGCAATTGCGAGCGTTTGCTTTCTCTTTATGAGCATTTTGACCAGTACCTCTTCGAGCGTTTCGTCACCCGTAGTGAAAATTGAATCGCCAAGCTCCGCGCGAACAACTTGATCGGCCTGATCGAGCGCGGCGCGCTCACCGATGATCCGGACGTCGACTTCGCCCGGTCGCGCGCAATAACCGAGCTCAATTCCCGGGATCGCAAGAATCTTTATGCCGATCGCTTCTTCGATCAGCGATTCGCCCATGCTCGCGATCTTGTAAAATCGCCGCTCGAATCGCGGCGGACCTTTGACAATCGAACGCAAGATCGACATCACCGAATCGCGAAACATCGGCTGCAGCTCGCGCGGCGGACCCGGCAGAAGAAAGATATGCGGCGAACGAATCTGGGGATTGATGTTTTCCTTCAAATACAATCCGGACGCACTTCCATTTTCGTTTGGGAGAATTTGCGCGCCATCCGGGACTTGCGCTTGCCGTGCGATGCTCTCAACCCATTTGATCCGACGCGCTTTGAGTCGCTCTTTCAATGACGCGAGCAACTCCGCATTCTCTTGCAATTTCAGTCCCAGCAACTCGGCAACAACGTCCCGCGTTATGTCATCGCTCGTCGGACCAAGCCCGCCCGTGACGAAGATGATTTGTGCGCGCGAGAATAATTCCCGGAGCGTTTCGCCAATTGCCGCGCCGTCAGCGACCGTTCGCCGTTCCTCGATCCGCAATCCGAGCGAAAAAATCGCGCGCGCAATAAAAGCGAGATGCGTATCGTGCACGTCGCCCGCGAGGAGCTCGGTGCCCGTGTTGAGAAGAACGGAGCGCATAGAGGAGAGCAAACGTTCAACGTCCAACGCTCAACGTCCAACGCTGAAATGCACGAATCGAGCTGAATTGAACGTTCAGCGTTGAAAGTTGAACGTTTTCTGCCGCTCCTAAGCGGCGTCTTTGTCCTGCTTCTTGCGAATCAGCGGAAGTTTTTTGCCCTCGACCACCGCGCGATTGATCGTGACTTCGGCAATATCTTCGCGGCTCGGCACATCGTACATGATGTCGAGCATGATTCGCTCGAGCATCGACCGCAGAGCGCGGGCGCCAGTCCCTTTGGTGACCGATTGCGCCGCGAGAGCGCGCAACGCGTCTTTCGTGACAGTCAGGCGCACACCTTCCATCGAGAAAAGCTTGGTGTATTGCTTGATCATCGCGTTCTTGGTCTCGGTCAGAATCGCGACCATTTCCTCTTCCGTCAGCGCGTCCAGCGAACTGACGACCGGCAAACGACCGATAAATTCCGGAATCATCCCGAACGCTAGCAAATCTTCCGGCTCGACGTGACGAACCGCTTCTTTGCGCAACGCTTCCTCCACTTCAAGCGTCGGACTGCTGAAGCCCATCGTTTTTTGGCCGATCCGTCTTTGCACGATCTTGTCCAAGCCAATGAACGCGCCGCCACAGATGAACAAAATTTTCTCGGTGTTGACCTGAATGTATTCCTGGTGCGGATGCTTCCTTCCGCCTTGCGGCGGAACGTTGCAGGTGCTGCCTTCGAGAATTTTCAGCAAGGCTTGCTGCACACCTTCACCGGACACATCGCGCGTAATCGAAACGTTATCAGTTTTGCGGCCGATCTTATCGATCTCGTCGATGTAAACTATCCCGATCTCGGCACGCTTCACGTCGTAATCGGCATTCTGCAGCAAGCGCAAAATGATGTTCTCGACGTCCTCGCCAACGTAGCCGGCCTCCGTCAATGTGGTCGCGTCCGCGATGCAAAATGGAACATCGAGAATCCGCGCGAGCGTTTTTGCCAGCAGCGTTTTGCCGGAACCAGTCGGTCCGATTAAGAGAATGTTGCTCTTTTCGATTTCGACATCGGCCAGCGGGTCTGGTTGAAACGCCGCCGAAGAATCGGCCGGCGCGGGAGCTTGAAGAACGCGTTTGAAATGGTTGTGCACCGCGACCGAAAGCGTTTTCTTGGCGACCTCCTGACCGATCACATAT
>JALYKJ010000075.1 GCA_030774845.1 Verrucomicrobiota bacterium | reverse complement strand
CCAAAACACCGGCACGATCGAATTTCTGGTCGACGAAGATCGACGTTTCTATTTCATGGAAATGAACACGCGGCTTCAGGTCGAGCACACGATTACAGAAGAGGTTTACGGGTGCGACCTGGTCAAGGAACAAATCCGCATCGCCGCGGGCGAACCCTTATCGCCGCATGTCGCGCATGCTGTGCCGCGCTCGCATGCGATTCAGTGCCGCATCAACGCCGAGGATCCGGCAAACAACTTTCAAGCGTCGCCCGGCCGGATCGATTTTTATTACGCGCCCGGCGGTCGCGGCGTTCGGATCGATTCGCACGCCTACACCGGTTATGTGGTGCCGCCGTATTACGATTCGCTGATTGGAAAAATTGTCACGATCGGAGCCACGCGGGATTCGGCCATCGATCGCATGCGTCGCGCGCTCGATGAATATTACGTTACCGGAATCAAGACGACCGTCCCTTTTCACGCCGCCATCATGCGGAGCGGCGAATTCCGCGAAGGCAAGTACGACACGGGTTTCGTCGAGCGAATGATGAGCTCGGAAACTTTCCAGCTCGTTCCGCCACGCGCTCACCTGCACGAATAACGACTTGCGAAATCTAAGCGATTGCCGGCTCTACGGTATCCTGGACCTCGGTTATATCGGCATCGCCGATGCCGAACGTGTGACCAGGGCAATGATCGGAGGAGATGTCGATCTTATCCAGCTGCGCGGAAAAGAACATTCCGTCGGAGAACTCGTCGATCTTGCTGGCCGGTTGCACCTAACCACCTCGGCTGCTGGAATTCCGTTGATTGTTAACGATCGTGCTGAAGTGGCGTCCCAAGTTCCGATTGAAGGCGTGCACGTCGGACAGGATGACGATTCGATCGCGCATGCACGCAAAAAAGCTGGCCGCCACCTTCTCGTCGGAAAATCCACGCACAGTTTGGAGCAGGCGGTTGCGGCGGAACGCGAAGGCGCGGATTACATTGGGTTTGGTCCTATTTTGGCGACTCCAACGAAGCCGGATTACCAGCCGATCGGACTGACGGGTATCAAACGCATTCATAACGAAGTCACCGTCCCGATTTTTTGCATCGGCGGAATTAAGATCGACAATCTCGGGCAACTCATTGCCGCGGGCGCGCGCCGCGTCGCGATTGTTTCCGGTTTGCTGAAAGCGTCCGACATCGCGAAGTATGCGCGCGCGTGTAAAACTCTCCTCAATCCTGAAACCTGATGTCTCTTCTTGTTGTTGGTTCCATCGCGCTCGACACGGTGAAAACGCCGGTGGAAGAGCATGGCGACTTGTTAGGCGGTTCGGCCTCCTATGCCGCCGCGGCCGCGAGTTATTTTTCGCCGGTCAAATTGGTCGGTGTGGTCGGCAGCGATTTTCCGCAGGCCGAGTTCGATTTTTGGAAATCGAGAAAGATCGATACCGCGGGCGTGCAGCGTGTCGATGGCAAAACTTTTCGCTGGTCAGGCGAATATTCGTGGGACTTGAACACGCGGGAGACGCGTTCGGTCGCCCTCAATGTCTTCGAAAATTTTAAGCCGGAGCTGCCCAAGTCATATCGACAAACCGATTTTGCTTTGCTCGCTAACATCGCACCGGCTTTGCAAGCGCATGTGCTCAAACAAATGGATAAACCGCGCTTTGTTGCCGCTGACACGATGGATCTTTGGATCGAGACCACGCGCGCCGATCTCGATACGCTCCTGCCGAATGTCGATCTTCTAATTTTGAACGACAGCGAAGCGCGGGAAATGACGAAAGAGACGAGCCTTATCAAAGCCGGTCGTCGCATTCGCGAAATGGGGCCGCGCTATGTCGCGATCAAGAAGGGCGAGCACGGCGCGTTGCTTTTCGGCGACAATGAATTCTTCAGCTGCGGCGCGTATCCGCTCGAAGACATTCACGATCCAACCGGGGCAGGGGACACATTCGCCGGCGGGATGGCCGGATATTTGGCGGGAACGGTGAAGAAAGTGACCTTCACCGATCTTCGTAAAGCAATGATCTATGGCAGCGTGCTCGCGAGTTTTTGCGTAGAAGCATTCAGTCTCGAGCGCTTGCGCAATTTAACGATGGGTCAAATCAACGAGCGCTACGAAACGTTCAAACTGATGAGCCAGTTCGAAGTGCCGGAATGAAACATCGATTCGTTAGGCGTTCGTTTCTCGCTTTCGCGCTCGATCGCGACTCCGAAAGTCTTCGCGAGCCCCGATT
>JALYKJ010000074.1 GCA_030774845.1 Verrucomicrobiota bacterium | reverse complement strand
GGCGTGGTCATCACGCCAATCTCGAGCGCGTTCAGACATTTGCGCGCGTCGCCGTCGCTCAGCTTCGCCAAATGCCGTCGCGCATCCTTGTCGATGTTGACGTTGTAATTACCAAGTCCGCGCTCTTTATTGGCCAATGCGCGATCGATCAATGCTTCCAGTTCCTCGACTCGTAGCGGTTCGAGTTGAAAAACCTGTGAGCGCGAAACGAGCGGACTGTTGACGTAGAAAAACGGATTGTAAGTCGTCGCGCCGATCAGTCGCAGGTTTCCGCTTTCGACATCTGGTAGCAGAATGTCCTGCTGCGCTTTGTTGAAATGATGGATCTCATCGATGAACAAAATCGTTTTCCGGCCTGACGTGCGGGTCCGATTGGTCGCGCTAGCAATCACGCGTCGCATTTCGGCGACGTTGCTTTCAACGCCGCTTAAACGCACAAACTTCGCGTGAGTCATGTCGGCGATGACGTAGGCGAGCGTGGTTTTGCCGGTGCCGGGCGGCCCCGATAAAATGACCGAGGGCAAACGATCGGCTTCAATCGCGCGGCGAAGTAATTTTCCCGGAGCGAGAATGTGTTCCTGGCCAACAAATTCTTCAAGCGACCGCGGCCGCATCCGCGTCGCGAGGGGCGCCGCTTTATTAACCGCAGCAAGGTCGACATCTTCCTCTTCGAAAAGGTCCTGCACGCTCGGAAAATACGATGGGCGTGAAATTATGCACCTCGGTCGCGGGCGATTGAGGTCAATCGCCCTACCTGCTGAAAGCGAGAAACTTCAGCTGTTAGACGCCGTATTACATAACCGACGAGTTCTCTCCTCGCGATGAATACACCGCGGCAACCATTTGTCGGACTGGCGTTGATGGCTGTGCTGGGAATTATCACTGCAGATTTTTTCCCAATTGGAGCGTCTCATTGGTTGCTTGCCGCGATCGCCTTCGCCCTACTGGCTATCTTACTTTTTTGCTGGCCGAATCTAGGATCGACATATCTCCTGGTCGGCGCCGGTTTCTTTTTGCTGCACAATTTTCGCAAAGGCGATACCGCGGGCCTGCAACTTGCGGCTGATCTTAGCGAACGGCCGCGCGTCGTGAACGCGGTCGGATTTGTTATCTCGGAGCCGAAGGTGGCGCCGAATGGATTCGCTACTTTCCTGTTCAAACTCGAATCCATCGAATTCGAAGGAAAGACCACGCCAACTAAAGCGACTGTGCTAGTCCGCTGGCGCGGCAATCCCGAATTTGGCGACGAACTGAAAATGTTTGGAATCGCGGAGCCGATTGCGCCGCCGCGCAATCCGGGTGAGTTCGACATGCGCTCGTATCTTGCGCGCCAGGATGTGAGGCGAAGTTTGTTTGTTCGTTATCCGGAGGACGCTGTCTTGCTCCGAAAAAGCGCGGGAAATCCGATCCTGCGCGCGGCGCAGAAATCACGCACCTGGATGCAAAGTGCGATTTGTCGCGGACTGGATGATTCACCGCAGGTGCAAAATTTCCTGAGCGGCATTGTTCTTGGTTTGCGCCATCAGACGCCGGAAGACATTGAAGAGCCATTTCAACAAACGGGCACGCTTCATCTTTTCGCGGTTGCCGGTCTGCACGTCGGAATCGTGGCGCGCCTTTTGTGGATCCTCGCGATGATGGCGAGGCTTTCCCGGAAATGGGCGACCGCGCTCATCATTCCGCTTTTGCTTTTTTATGCAGCTGTCACCGGCCTGCATGTTTCCAGCGTCCGCGCCGCGGTGATGAGCTCGATTCTTCTCGGCGGATTTTTCTTCGAGCGAAAGGTGTTCGCGCTCAATAGTCTCGCGGCCGCGGCTTTCTTTCTTCTCTGCTGGGATACGAGCGAATTTTTCTCAACCGGATTTCAACTCTCGTTCGCGGTCGTGGGTGGAATTATTTTATTGGCGGATCCGCTTTCGGGATGGCTTCGACCGATTGGCGCGCCTGATCCATTCCTGCCGCGGCGCCTGGTGACTGGTTTGCGGCGCACGATCGGAGTCGGCTACGAATGGATTTGCCGGGGCGGTTCGGTTTCACTGGCGGCGTGGCTCGGTTCATTGCCGCTGGTCCTTTGGTATTTTCATCTGGTCACTCCAAGCTCGCTCTTCGCGAATCTGCTCGTGGTGCCGATCGCATTTTTCATTTTGGCGATCGCGCTGCTGTCGCTGGTGGCGGCGCCTATCGCTTCGGAATTATCGCTAATTTTCAATAACGCGAACTGGTCGCTTGCCGGCGCGGTGATTGCGCTGGTCCATTGGTTCGCGCAACTCCCCGGCAGTCATTACTACGTCGCCGAGCCGCATTGGCCGAAGCGACAATGCGCAAGACTTACTGTGCTGGACATCGGCGCGGGTGCGGCCGTCCATATTCGCGCTTCGAGAGCTGATTGGCTTTTTGATTGCGGCAGCAGCCGCGATTACGAGCGCGTGCTTCGTCCGTATTTGCATGCGGCGGGGGTAAATCGACTGGCCGGACTCTTACTCACTCACGGTGATTCGCTGCACATCGGGGGTGCAGAGGCGCTCCTGCGCGATTTTGTTCCGCCAGTTTTGATCGACAACGCGGCGAGCGATCGCTCAACCGTCCATCGACGACTTCGCGAAATTTTTTCAACTCAGCGATTGAAACTGGTGAATCTCAAAGCGGATGAAAATTTTCCTGTTTCGTCTGACGTCGCTGGAAAAATTTTGTTTCCACCAGCGGACTTCACCGGGGGCACAGCCGACGATCAGACGTTCGTAGTTCAGCTCTCCATCAAAACGACTAAGATTTTGTTTATATCCGATGCCGGTTATGCCACTGAAAAGTCACTGCTCGCATCGCGGGCTGATTTGCGCAGCGATGTCTTGATTAAAGGCCAGCATCATTCCGGCAATTCCGGTTTGGACATTTTTCTCGACGCAGTGCAGCCGCGATTAATCGTGGCGACGTCGCGCGATTTTCCCCAACAGGAGCGAATTTCAGATGAATGGGCAGAGCGTGTCCGCGCGCGCGGCCTCAAACTGTTTCGACAGGACGAAACCGGCGCGGTGGAGCTGGAGTTCGGCGAGCGCGAGTGGCAGGCGCGGGCTTATCTTACGGGCGAGATTTTTCGCAGCGCCAATCGGTAGGCCGGCGCGCCCAGTCCGCGAAATCGTCGTTCGAATTTCGTTAATGGAAGATCAGTCCGAGTCGGACTGGCATTTGCATCGACAATGGCAAAGCCGGAATGATTTCGCACAACGGCGCGAATCTGTTCAAAATAATCTAATTGATCGGTAGCGATTCGGAAGAAGCCGTTATCCGCGAGCGCACGATGAATTGCGTCGAGAAAATCTGTTTTGACGATGCGGCGGCGCTGATGACGCCGTTTTGGCCAGGGATCGGGAAACAGTAAATAGAATGTTTCGACCGATGTTTCCGGCAGGAGATAACGAACGGCATAAGAGCTCTCGACATTTAGAACGCGGATGTTTTCCAGTGTGGACGCTTTGAGACATGCCTTTGCAACGCGCCCGACTAATCGCTCGGTGCCAAGAAAGTTTTGGTCGGGGTAACGCTGCGCCAGCTCACATAAGAACGAACCGTCACCGCAGCCAAGATCGACATGCAACGGTGCAGCCCGCCCGAAGATCGCGAGGAGATCGAGAGGCGCGACGTATGTCTCCGGAATCAATTCGATCACGGAATAAAGATGGAGCCATTGCGAGGAGATTCAACCTCGCAACGGCGCGAGCTGACTGGTGGAACAATTAAGCGGTCTGCTTCGGCGTGCCGAAACCGATCAATAGCATTACGACCGCGAGCACGACATGGAGCCAGGTATCGGCGGTATTGTTGGAGATGAGGTTAAAGATCATTCCATTACCGACGACGAATCCCATGATGGCGACGACGGCGTAGATCAAACCGAAGATTTGAAACCACAAACGGGCGGCTCCCGCTCCTGACATTGAAGCGATCAGAAAGATTGCTCCCGATGCAATGTGCACAATGCTGTGCGCCTTATTCACCATGAAAATGCCGAGAAGCATATCATTAGTGGTGATTCCGGGAACGAACCCGAGGATTCCAATTGCCAAAAAGACAATACCAAAAAGCATTCCGAGTGTTTTAGCCATACTGATCTCC
>JALYKJ010000073.1 GCA_030774845.1 Verrucomicrobiota bacterium | reverse complement strand
CTTTTAAAAGAAGATTTCGGCGAGGGCGCCAAAATCTGCACGCGAGGCGCGTGCGCTCCCCAAAATAAGATCGACATCATTCCCTCGGTTGCTTCCAATTTGCGAGATGATAGGCGCACTTTTTCTTCTTGTTTCGATCACCTGCTCGTTCGCCGCGGCGCAAGACTTCGACGTGATCATCCGAAACGGCGCCGTTTACGACGGCACCGGCAGCGAACCGCGACATGTCGATCTCGCCATTCGCGGCGATCGAATCGCGGGACTTGGGGATTACAAAAATGGTAAGGCGAAAACGATTGTCGATGCGAGCGGACTGGCCGTCGCCCCGGGTTTCATCAACATGCTTTCCTGGTCGACCGAATCGCTGATTCAAGACGGCCGTTCGCAGAGCGAACTTCGTCAGGGCGTGACCACCGAGATCATGGGCGAAGGCGAATCGATGGGACCGCTGAACGAGGAACTGAAAAAGCGGATGGTGCGCGAGCAGGGCGACATCAAGTTCGAGATCAAATGGAACACGCTCGCTGAGTATTTGCAGTACCTCGAAAAGCGCGGCGTCTCTTGCAACGTCGCTTCGTTCATCGGCGCCGCCACGATTCGCGAAAATGTGATCGGGTTCGACGACAAAGCACCCACGCCGGAACAGCTCGATCAAATGCGCGAGCTCGTTCGCGAAGAAATGGAAGCGGGCGCACTCGGGATCGGGACGGCCCTGATCTATCCGCCGGCGTTTTACGCGAAGACGGAAGAGATCATCGAGCTCTGCAAAGTGGCCGCCAAATACAAAGGCAAATACATTTCGCACATGCGGAGTGAAGGAAACCAATTACTCGAAGCGTTCGATGAACTGGTGCGGATCGCGCGCGAAGCGAACGTTCCGGCCGAGGTTTATCACATCAAAGCCGCCGGCCAAAAAAATTGGGGCCGGCTCGACAATCTGCTTTCGCGGATCGAAGCGGCGCAAAAAGAAGGGCTCGACATTCGCGCCAATATGTACACCTACACCGCGGCCGGAACGGGATTGGACGCCTGTCTCCCGCCCTGGACGGAAGAGGGCGGTTACCCCGCGCTGTTCAAACGGCTGCGCGATCCGGCGACGCGGGAGAAAATCGCCGCTGAGGTAAAGATCGACAGCGACAAATGGGAGAATCTTTATATCGGTGCCGGTTCGCCCGACAAAATCCTGCTGGTCGGATTCAAATCGGAAAAGCTGAAGCCGCTCACCGGCAAAACATTGGCCGAGGTCGCGAAGATGCGCGGCAAAGATCCAATCGAGACGATCATGGACTTAATTTCCGAAGACGAATCGCGCATCGGCACGATTTATTTTGTGATGTCGGAAGAGAACCTGAAGAAAGAAATAGCCAAGCCTTGGATTTCTTTTTGCTCCGATGAAGCGTCCCAAGCGCCGGAAGGCGTCTTCCTGAAATCAAATCCGCATCCGCGCGCGTACGGCAGTTTTGCGCGCGTGCTCGGCAAATACGCGCGCGACGAGAGAGTAATTCCAATGCCGGAAGCGATCCGCCGGCTCAGCGCATTCCCCGCGACTAATCTCGGACTTGATCATCGCGGCATTCTCAAAGAAGGAATGTTCGCGGACGTGGTCTTATTCGATCCGGCGACAATCGCCGACCACGCGACATTCGAAAAACCGCATCAATACGCGACTGGCGTGAAACACGTTTTTGTAAACGGCGTTCAAGTCATCAAAGACGGCGAGCACACCGGCGCGAAACCGGGGCGCGCCTTATGGGGCCCAGGCAAAGTGCGCTGAGCCCGCGCGGCGTAAGATCGACATCGAAAGAATTGAAGATGTAGCCGCGTGGCCGTGAGCGGTTTGCATTGGGGTACCCCGAAAGAGGCACGCGCGGAGCGCGCCTTCCGCGTAGTTTATTTAGAGGCAGGTCACTTTTGAAATGGATCCCATCGGCAGCATCAAGTTGCGCTGGCTCCACGGCGCGTTGCACGACGTCACCTACGAGTTGGCGCGCTCGCGATTTCAATTCGCGCCCCACACCTGGGAACCCGCGATCAACGCTTACCGTTGTGAAAAATGCGTTCGCATCTGCGTCGACCTCGCCGGCGTGGAACGATCGCAAATCGATCTCACGGTCGAGCCGCAACGCGTCCTGATTCGCGGTGCGCGCGAATTGCCCGAGCCAACACGCGCCGAAGGCCGCGCGGTTCGATTGCTGGCGATGGAAATCGATTACGGACCGTTCGAACGCGAGGTGGCGTTGCCCGCTGAAGTGGAAATCGATCAGGCCAGCGCCGAACAACGGAACGGGCTTCTCTGGATTTCGCTGCCGCTAAAACAATGATGAACGAAGAACGAATCGCGATGCCGGCCGAACTGGAAATGAAATCCAGCACCGGCCCGACCATAGCCGCCGACGTGACGGATGAAAGCCGCGCGCCGCAGATTCCGGAGGAACTGTCGATCTTACCGGTGCGTGGATTCGTTGTTTTCCCAGGCACGATCGTCCCGCTCAACGTCCGGCGGCCGACATCAATTCAATTACTCGACGAAACGTTGCCGCGCATAAAAGTGATCGGTCTTTTGACGCAGCGCGATGAAGCGAAAGAAGATCCGGGACCTCACGACCTTTATCACGTCGGCACCGCCGCCCTCGTTTTAAAAATGATTCGCCAGGCCGATGATCACGTGCTGATCATCGCGCAAGGCCTTCGTCGATTCACGTTACGCAAAATCGTCGCGACTTCGCCGTTCATCCGCGCGGAAGTCGACTTAGTGAACTCCATTTCGCCGCCGGAGAGCAAGAAATGGAAAGCGACGTTTCGGAACCTGCGGGATTCGGCCGCGAGATTATTCGAGCTGACGCCGGAAGCGCCGGAGCAAGCGCGCTTGATGATTTTGAATATCTCCACTCCGGAACAGCTCGCTGATTTTCTGGCGCCGAACTTGAATGTCGATGTCGCGCAAAAGCAGGCCATTCTCGAAGAACCGGACGTCGAAAAGCGGATTCGCGCCGTGCAGAAACATATCTCGGCACAATTGGAGATCGCCCAGATCCAGGAAAAATTGCAGAAAGACGTCGCGTCGCAATTTTCCGACGCGCAACGGCGCGCGTATCTGCGTTCGCAAATCAAGGCGATCCAGCACGAGCTCGGTGAAGCCGAGACCGGCAGCGATGAGCAGATGGAACAATTGCGCGCGCGGCTGAAGGAAGCGAACCCACCAGAAGAGGTGATGAAGCAAGCGGAGCGCGAATTGAAACGACTTGATTTTATTCCTCCGGCCAGTCCCGAATTTTCCGTCATCGTCAGTTACATCGAGATCGTCGCCGACCTTCCCTGGAACAAATTGAGCCAGGACAATCTCGACCTCGATCAAGCGCAGCAAATTCTCGATCGCGACCATTACGATCTGGAGAAAGTGAAAAAGCGGCTGATCGAATATCTGGCCGTGCGAAAACTGAATCCAACCGGACACGGCCCGATCTTGTGTTTCCTCGGGCCGCCAGGCGTCGGCAAGACCAGCCTTGGCCAATCGATCGCCGATGCGCTCGGGCGCAAATTTGTTCGGATCAGTCTCGGCGGCATGCGTGACGAAGCGGAAATTCGCGGACACCGGCGCACTTACATCGGTTCGATGCCGGGACGAATCATTCAGGAATTGCGCCGCGCCGGGACGCGCAATCCGGTTTTCATGCTCGACGAGATCGACAAAATCGGCGCCGATTTTCGGGGCGACCCGGCGAGCGCGTTGCTCGAAGTCCTCGACCCGCGCCAGAACAACACGTTTGTCGATCGCTACCTCGACGTGCCATTCGATCTCTCGCAGATCATTTTCATCGCGACCGCGAATTACATCGACGGCGTGCCCGAACCGATGCGCGACCGGATGGAAGTGATCTCGCTACCGGGTTACACCGAGCGCGAGAAACTGGAGATCGCAAAACGCTATTTGGTCCGGCGACAGATGGAAGAAAACGGATTGAAACCTGAACACTGCGACTGGCAGGACGACGCGCTCCGACAAATCATCAACGACTACACCCACGAAGCCGGCGTACGCGAGCTCGAGCGCCAGATCGGAGCAATTTGCCGTGGAATCGCGTCGCGCGTTGCCCGCGGCAAAACGGAACACGTGACAGTCACGCCGCAACTCGTGGCGCAAATGTTGGGCCCGGCCAAATACGTGCGCGAAACCAAATTGAAAACGAGCAAGCCCGGTGTGGTTACCGGACTGGCTTACACGCCGGCTGGCGGCGAAGTGCTCCACATTGAAGCGACGCGTTATCCCGGAAAAGGGAACGTCACTCTCACTGGTCACATCGGCGAAGTGATGAAGGAATCGGTCCAAGCCGCACTGAGTCTTGTCCGCAGCCGTGACGGCGAGATCGGCGTAAAACCGGAAGACTTTCGCGACATGGACATTCACGTGCACGTTCCCGCCGGCGCGGTGCCGAAAGATGGGCCGTCTGCCGGCATCGCTATGTTCACCGCGCTTGCTTCGCTCTTCACCAATACGCCGGTGCGCCCGGACGTCGCCATGACCGGTGAAATCACGTTGCGCGGACTGGTCTTGCCGATCGGTGGACTCAAAGAAAAAAGTTTGGCCGCGATGCGCGCCGGTATTTCCACCGTGATCATTCCGAAACTGAACGAAAAAGATCTGGTCGATGTTCCGGAAGAAGCAAAACAGAATTTGAAATTTGTCCCGGTGGAAAATGTCGATGAAGTGCTCGCCGTCGCACTGGAAAAAGAGAGCGCTGCGAAAACAGCACCAATTGACGGAAACGGTAAAGACTGAGTCAGCGCGATTCAGCGTCGGCCCGCTGATCGATTTGCTGCAGACTTGGTTCTGAATCGCGAATCCAATCGCGCGCGGCGTTGATATCGTCCCGATTTACCGGGATCGCCGGTCGCACTTCCTCAGCCCGCGCGACAATTTCGTCGCCAACTTTTACCGGCTCGGCTTTGGGCGCCTTCCAATGGTGGCCGAACTTGCGCAGCGCGTAATACATCGTGCCCGCTTCCACCGCGCTCACACCGCTGCAGCGCATCGCGTTGTAAAACATGCGGTCGCAAACTTGCCACGGCCGGTTGTGCTGATCATAGGCGACGTCGTGCAACACCGACGCGTTGCGATATTTTCCTTCAAACGGCCCGCCCATGATCGACCAGAGCGATCGAGGAATCGATGCGCCGTCTACAACTGATCTAGCTGGCGCGATCCAAATCTGGCCTTGTGGATCGGTGTAACGAAGTTCGCTCAGCAAAGTCATGGTGCGCCCGTCGTTTTCCCAACGCGCCTCGACATAACCGCTGTAGTGTCCCCACTTGTTCGGTTGTTTTTGCGCGAAACGAACCCACGCCGGTGTTTTGTCTGAAGCACAGCCGACGAGAAGCGCAGCGAGGAGAATGGCCGTAAAGTTTTTCAAGGGCTTATCTCTAATCAGGCGAGCCAAGTCTTCAAATGACGTGCGCTCTCAATGTCGAAGCACGAACTACGAATGACGAAACAAGTCCGAATGCCAAATGACGAAAGGAATCGAACGCTAAACACACTAAAGGACGCCAAAAAATTCATGAATGCGAATTGACCCACGCTTTTGGTGCTATCTGGTGTGTTTGGCGAAGGAGTTCGGGATTCGGATTTTGTCATTCCTTCGACATTCGACATTCATCATTTACCTGCGCCTCAGCGTTCCACCACAACTAGTGGAGGTGCGCCCTTTTCCCTCCCAGCTTTTGGCGGGTCCGCCGTGATCGGTTCGCCTTCAGTTTGTTTCCGATACGGCTGGAGATAAAACATCATGAACACACCGATTACGACAGGGAGCGAGCCGATCCATTTCAGGAGCCAGCCGGGATCGCGCAAAATTTGGACGCTGCTTTGTTCGAGATTCTCTGGGTTCCACGAGGCCTGTGAAATTTTGTAGGTGAGTCCGGTCCATGTCCGTAACCAGCCGCTCGGATAACTGAACGGATGATTCATCCAGCAAGAACCGCTCACCGCTTGGTTGTCAGAGTTGACCACTAACAAATTACTTTTGAATCCCGCGGGACTGTCATTTCCCTCATTGCGTTGGACTTCAAAATCGACCAGCTCGAGGCCAATCGGCAACGGAACAGTCTTCCAGCCGTAAGCGACCATCGTTTCGTTAGGCGAAGTTGGCACGGTAATTTGCCAGCCAGCCGGCACCCATTGCTCGAACGACTCGCCACCTTGTTGCACGCGAATCCGCACGCCGTCAGGCAATTCGGCCGCGCCGGCGACTGCCGATGTTGTTTCCGACTTCTGCGGTATGAAATCCATCCACTGCTCGGCATGCGGCATCGTTTTGTCGACGACCAGTTGCCAATCGGCCCAACCGGTCGTGAGCGGTTTGTTGATGTCGATCTTGCCCGACGATTTTCCGTTCTTCCGCGAAACCAGTTCGTAGGAGAGCGCGTCGTCGTTCGCCACGAAGATTGTCAGGCGATTCGGCGCCGCCTCGCCGGCGGCTGGCATCGTTGGCGGACCGCCGGTCGTCGGCATCTCGCCTGCGCCGTGCGGATTTTTCGTTTCCGGCGCGGTTGCAGGAACGCCTTTGCCGCGAATCGTGACGAGCACGGCCGGATTGTTCGGCTCATCGCTGATCGAACTGGGTTTGCCGTTCTCGATCCGAAAGTCGGCCCAGTAATTGTCGATCTTGAGGGTGAACGGCGAATCCGCAATTTTCACTTCGCGCCCAAGATTTTCCGCGACATCGAAAGCTGTTTCTTTTCCGCCTAACGAAACCAGGACACGGCCCTTGTTTGTGTTCTGCAGGGATTCGAGCCGAACCTTTGCGCCGGTGCTGCCGCCTTTGTTCACGTGACCGATCTGTTCATCCGGCGCTTTACTGAAAGCGAAAATCGATTCCTCGAGATCGACATCTTGGTTTTTGCCGCCGGGGACAATGCCAGTCCGGCTCGGACCGGCCTCTCCAGAAGAAGACGCAGCGCCGCGCTTGAGTTCGATGTTGGCGAGTCCCATTGAAAAACTCCCGTGCTGGGGATCATCGGCGAGCAACCAGCTTTCGAGATGCTGATTCATCATCGTGGTTTCGATTTTGAAGTGCAGCGCCGGCGCGCCGGCGTCCTTTAAC
>JALYKJ010000072.1 GCA_030774845.1 Verrucomicrobiota bacterium | reverse complement strand
AACTTGTCGCGAGCGACGCCGAGATCCTTTAAGATTTTCGCGGCCGGAACCCCGCTTAGCGGGGCGGACGAAAGCGCGAGTAAGTAATGTTCGGCGCTCGTGTACTCGTCTTTCAACTTCGACATTTCCTTCTCCGCGCCATCGAGGACACCGCGCAATTCGTTCGAAAGGCGAAGATCGACAGCAGCGCCGTGAACTTTCGGACGGCGCTCGAGCTCGCTCGCTAATCGTTCGCGCAGCTGATTCGGCTGAACGCCGATTTTTTCCAGTAACGGTTGAGTGATTCCGTCGCTTTGATCGAGCAACGCAGAAAGAAAATGTTCGTTCGTGATTTCCTGATGATTAAATTGCGACGCGATATCCTGCGCCGCCTGCAGCGCTTCCTGCATCTTCTGGGTGAACTTGTCGATCCGCATCCTTCAAGATAGTGAACGCGACTGCGTCGGCAATTGCGCCTCCTTGTCATGCTGAGCGGAGCGAAGTTGTAAGGCAAGCGCTCCGCTTGCCGCTAATTATTCCGGCAACCGAGGCGGTTGCCCTACAATTTTGGCCGAACAGGCGTTTGACACAAACGCCTCTACAACGATGAGTGTTGGCCATGAGCGGCGAAATAAAATTAACAAGTCGCAAAGCACTTCGTGTTTTGCGGCCGGGGCCATTCCGCCGTTACATCATCGGCAGTGCGATTTCCGACACCGGCACATGGATGCAAGTAATGACCCAGGGCTGGGTAATGGCCACGCTCACTAGTTCGGCTTTTATGCTTGGATTAGTCCAGCTTTGCGCCGGGCTGCCAATGCTGGCCCTTACGATGATTGGAGGCTCAACGGCTGACAAATTCGATAAGCGCAAGATTTTGTTGATTACACAATACATCCAGATTGCCATCGCGGTTTCGATCGGGTTACTGATTTGGAGGGGGAAAATCGCTATCTGGCAAATTTTCGTTTTCGCTGCGATCCAGGGTGTGTCGAATTCGTTTGAGATGCCGACATTGTCGGCCCTCGTACCGGAGCTGGTGAAGCGAGAAGAAATTCAAAGCGCGATTTCAATCGATCGTTCTGTTTTTCATGGGTCGCGCGTGTTCGGACCCGCCATCGGTGGTTATTTGGTCTCGGCTTGGGGCCTGGCCTCGGCGTTTTTTGCGAATGCGATCTCGTTTATTGCTTTGATCGTCGCCATTCTTTCATTGCCGCCTCGTCTGCAAGGCACCAAGGAGGAAGAAGAAAAACGAATGAGCGGAATCAAAGAAGGATTTCGCTACGTGGCCAGCGACAAGCCCAGTCTCGCCATGATCGTTCTCATTGCCACGCAATCGCTTTGCATCTTTCCGATCATCACCGTGATGATGCCGCTTTACGTCCGGCTCGTACTCCATCTGGGCGCGGACAAACTGGGCACTTTGATGGGCGCGTCCGCCATCGGGTCGGTCGTAGGCTCAATTTTCTTGATCGGGTTGCCGCGTGAAAAACGCGTTCCTTTGATGATGATCTGCGCGACTGCGGTCACACTTGCGGTCACTGGTCTTTCGCGCGCCCCGAGTTTTTATGTCGCGATGGCGCTCCTCATTGTTAATTCGCTGGGTCTGGCGACGAACTTCGGACTTTGCAGCACGATCGTGCAGGAACGTGCGCCCGATTATCTGCGCGGACGCGTGTCGGCTGTGTTCATGTTGAGTTTCGTCGGGCTGATGCCCATCGCCGGATTGGGCGTAACGAGTTTGTCTGACTTCATCGGAATGCCAACCGCGCTGGTGATTGCTGCGATCTGTTACGGGGCGATCACGTTGTTGGTGTTGGCCCGGTTCCGGAAACAATGTTGCGAACCGGCACTAAGTGAATCGCAAGCTGGCGAAACGCCGCCTCCGATCGCCGCGACTATTTAACGTGATCGCGTTTTCGACCTGTTGGAATTCAGGCCGGCACACCGACGGCGCCGAAATGTTGCGCGAGATTGTCGATCTCGGTTTCGATCGCGTGGAGCTGGGACACGGTATTCGCATCTCGCTCATGCCTGGAATTCAAAAAATGTATGAAACCGGAAAGGTGAAGTTCAGCAGTTTGCACAATTTTTGTCCGTTGCCGGTGGAAGTGATGGGTGCCTCTCCGGATTGTTATCAATTCTCGTCTCCGTACGGGAAGGAACGCGAACGCGCGATTAAACAAACTTTCCAAACCATCGATTTCGCGGAGCGGCTCGGCGCGCCATTTATCGTCATGCATCTTGGAGAAGTTCCAATGAAACCGGTAACGGATTCGTTCATCAAGCTTGCTCGCAAAGGTGAGCTGCTTTCCCGCGAATATGTCCGCCAAAAAATTCGCGCGGTGCAAAAGCGTGAAGCAGCGTCGGCCGCATATCTCGAGCGAGTGAAAGATTGCCTCCGCCGCATCGTTGAGTACGCCGCATCGAAAAAAGTGAAGCTCGGGATCGAAGGCCGCCGCGGTTATGAAGAGATTCCTACCGAACGCGAACTACCTGCGTTACTCGACGAACTGAACTCGCCGCAGGTCGGTTATTGGCACGACTTCGGCCACATTCAAATCAAAGAGAACCTCGCTTTTTTGGATCACGCCGAGTGGCTTCGCCAAATTGGCTCGCGCACATTTGGCTGTCACGTCCAGGACTGCATCTGGCCGGCGCAAGATCATCAGCCGCCGTTTAGTGGAGATGTCGATCTTGCCAAGTTGGTGCCGCTCCTGCCGAAAGATTGCGCGTGGGTTTGGGAAATGAGTCCGCGAAAAAGCGCTGAAGAAATTCAGCGCTCGGTCGCAAAGTGGAAAGAACGCTTCGGCGCATGAAGAAAATTCTCGTCACCCTCATCCAACTGGCGGTCACGATCGGGTTGCTGATCTGGGTTTTCCACGATCATGAGCAGCGTGACAAAATGGGCAAGGCGCTCCAGGCGGCGGATTTTCGATGGGTTGTCGCCGCTATCCTCGCCTACGTGACTGTGGAAATTGCCGCCGCAATCCGATGGCAGATTTTGCTGCGCGTGCAGGGAATTCGACTCAATTTTTTCCGGCTGGTTGGACTTTTTTTGATCGGGATGTTCTACAATCAATTTCTGCCCGGAGGGACCGGCGGCGATATTATTAAGAGCTACCTGCTATTGAAAGAAACTGCCCAACACAAGGCGGGCGCATTACTCGCCGTCGTGTTCGATCGATTAATTGGCCTTGTCGCGTTGGTTACGATCACGGTGACGTTGATTACCTTGCGATTCGATTTGCTATGGCGAACTCCAGTCACGGTCGAATCCGGTTTTACCCCGCATCAGTTGCTGGGTGTGCTGGGCGTTCTTCTGAGCGTTTCGATTGCGGGGCTGCTCATCAGCTTCATCGTAAGCGGTTTTAATCTTTTTCATCTCTTGCCTCACAAATTTCCCGGGCGCGAGAAACTCATCGAGATCGCGGCAGCGTATCATCTCTACGCCCGTCATTGGTTGGCGAGCTTGCTTGCGTTCGGCGCATCGCTTGTCGCCCATCTGGCAACCTTCACGACGTTTCTTTTCGTCGCTTATGCCCTTCACGCCGAAGATGTCCGAAAACAACCGCCGGTGCCGGTGCCGGCGGTCGATTTTTTCGCCGTCATGCCTATTGAGCGCACAATCACTGCAGTTCCGATAAGTCTTGCTGGAATCGGCCTACGCGAAAAACTCCTTCAAGTCATGCTCAACAATCTTTGCGGTGTGACCGTTGAGAAATCCAAACTCATTGGATCGCTCGGGTTTCTTGTCATTGTTATCTGCTGCGCGCCGGGCGGCATTGTTTACTTCTTCTACAAACCGAGCGGCCTCGCCAAACGCGTGCGCCTGCGCGAAATGGAGCGCGAAGTGGCCACGATGGAGCATGAAATCCAAGAGCCGCAGTAAAAAAGTGGGAGGGACCTCAGCGTCCCGACTTGGATCTGGAAAAATGTCGCGGCGCCAAGGCCGCTCCCACATTAAATGTCGCAACTCAAAATTCGGGAGATGCCGCAGGACGAGCGGCCGCGGGAAAAGCTCGCCGCACATGGAGCATCGGCTCTGACCGATCCGGAGCTCCTGGCGATCCTGTTGCGCACTGGAGTTGCCGGAACAAACGTCATCGAAGTCGCGAGAAAACTTTTGCAAGAGTACGGTTCACTCGGCGAATTGAGCCGATGCACGGTTGACGAGTTATCCAAAATCCGGGGCGTCGGTTTTGCCAAAGCGGTGCAACTTGTGGCCGCATTCGGCCTGGGACAACGTTTGGCGCGAGAGACTTTGGCGAAACGGAAACTGGACTCTCCGGAGTTGGTCAATGAATTGGTCGGGGCAGAAATGCGGATGCTACGGAAAGAATCCCTCCGCGTGATTCTAC
>JALYKJ010000071.1 GCA_030774845.1 Verrucomicrobiota bacterium | reverse complement strand
AGAAAAAACCAGTCGTGGAAAAAGAGGCGAAACCGCCGAAAGAAAAATGCATCCAGGCGAAGCAAGAAGTTTTGCAATTCGAACCAGTCACGCGCGGACGTTTCGAGAAAAGCGAGCCGACAATCGTTGAAGGCCAGGACCTGGACATTCCGACGTTCCTTCGCAAGAACATCCGGGTGAAGTAATCTCGCGCGATTACTTTTTCATCAGTTCGAGCACGGCGCTAGTCATGCCAATGATGCCGAGGCGAATCGTCGGCTCCGGCACAGGCGCGAACTTGCTCGAATGTAAACTCGGCAATTCTTTCCCTTCCTTCTTGAACTGCGCGATTTTTTCCGGATCCACGGCGCCGATGTGAAAATCAACGGCCGGAATCGAGTGATCCGGCAAGCTGTACTCGGAAAAGTCTTCGCCGCCCATGGTTGGATCGACAATCTCCACGTTGTCGGCGCCGACTACATTCTTCCAAACTGCGACGAGCCGTTTGGTCAATTCCGGATTGTTGTAAGTCGCGGGCGTGAACTGATCTTTTAACACGGTAACGACCGGAGCGCGATCCGCCGGAACCCCTGCGGCGCTGGCGATTCCATTGGCAATCTGATCGATCGCGTTGAGGACACGATCACGGACGTCGGATTTATAAGTGCGCACGGTCAGCTGCATCTTTACGTCATCCGGAATGATGTTGTGCTTGGTCCCGCCGTGAATTGATCCCACCGTCACCACGATCGGATCGAGCGGATTATTTTCACGGCTCGCGATCGTTTGCCAGGCGTTGATCATTTCCGCGGCAAGGACAACGGGATCTTTGGTTTTATGCGGATAAGCGCCATGCCCGCCGACACCGCGAACCGTCACGTCGACCGAATCGACATTCGCGTAGGTATAGCCCGGCGTGACTCCGATATGTCCGGTTTGCAAATCAGCTTTGTCATGAAAACCAAGCGCGAAATCGGGTTTCCCGAAACGATTGTAGAGACCGGCCTTGAGCATTGCTCGCGCTCCGCCGACCGTTTCTTCCGCTGGTTGCCCGATGAACATGATCGTTCCCGACCATTGGTCCTTCAGTCGCTGCAATGCCCGAGCGGTCCCAATAAACGCCGACATGTGCGCGTCGTGCCCGCACGCGTGCATCACGTGCACTTCTCTGCCGTCATCACCTTTGGTCGTGACTTTGCTGGCGTAAGGCAGGCCGGTGTCTTCTTCGACCGGCAACGCGTCCATGTCGGTGCGCACCAGCACGGTTGGCCCGGCGCCGTTCTTCATGATGCCGATCACGCCGTAGCATTTCAGATTCGGGTTATCATATTTGCCGAAGTTCTCCGTCACTTCACAGCCGGCCGCGCGCAGTTCCTTCGCCACTAACGCAGACGTCTTTTCCTCATGGCAGGAAAGCTCGGGATGACTGTGGATATCTTTATAAATCGCAAGCAACGACGGCAGCTCACCCTGAGCCATTTTCTCCACAGGCTGTTCCTGCGCGAAAATCGAACCGACGGCCGGGATCGACAAGGACAAGATCGACAAGAAACGAATCTTCATTCGGCACCTATAACAGAAAAACTCGGATACTTAAATCTGGAACCCAAGAATCCAGAAATGGAGGAGGGGTTTTTCATGGCTTCTTGTTTCCAGATTCAAATCTGCATTTATCTGCGTAATCTGCGGTTAAGAAATGGAATTCGAGAAGAACACGATGCTTTTCGGCGCGGATCCGACGGAGCGAATCGTTGCGATCGAGCTGGGCGAAACCGGCACGGTGAAAGTGCACCGCCGCGAGAAGGATGGATCGACCACAACCGACGTTGAGCCGTTCCACCCTTTTGTTTGGGCCGACAGCGACGTTGTCGATCTTGGAATCGAATCGGAAAAGCTCAAAGGCGATTTGAAATTTGGTTGGTCGATCACAGTCGACAGTTGGAAGGAACTGATCGCGCTGCGCAACGGATTGAAGAATGCCGGGCGCGACTTCTTCGCGTTCACCGATCCGGTGCAGCATTACCTCACCGCCACGGGACGAACGTTGTTTAAAGACCTGCCTTTCGAAGAGCTGAAACGGATGCAAATCGAAGTGCTCACCTTTTCAGAAGGCGATGCAGACCACATCATGAGCATCGCGCTCTCGGACAACAGCGGTTGGGAAGAACTGATTGTTATCGTTCCAAAGAAGGCCGCGGAGTCTGAGCA
>JALYKJ010000070.1 GCA_030774845.1 Verrucomicrobiota bacterium | reverse complement strand
TCAACTCCACACACCGGTCGGTTTTGATGAGGAGCGCTGGTCGTTCGGGCTGGATTACTGGCTCACGCCCAGCACCGTGATCAAAGCGGCTTACGAACTCGACGATAAAAACGGCGGCGCCCGAGATCAGGACGCCTTCATGTTGCAGGTAGCAGTCGGCTTTTAGATTATGAAAACGATTATTTCAAAAATCTGCAAATGGATCGGATTGCCCGGAGCGCTCATCATTATTTTTTGCGCTGCGGCCACGTGGTTGGTCGTTGGTTGCGTCGCAAATAAGCAATCTGGAGAGGTCGCCGCCGGAACGACTGGAAAAAGCGGAGCGGAACTCTGGGCAAACAATTGTGTGCGTTGTCACAACATCAGATCGCCCAGCAACTACAGTCCGGCACAATGGGAAGTCGTCATGATGCACATGCGGGTGCGCGCCAACCTCACTCCCGAGGAGCACAAGAAGATCCTCGAGTTCCTCAAGTCAGGAACTTGAACGGTCTCTCGAACCTATCTCCCACAACGTTATGATCCTTAACACGGGCGAATACGTTCACGTCATTCATCGACAACTTTTTCGCGAAGACGCCCAGCGTCATTTCGTCGGCACGGTGGAGAGCCATGAGGGGGCCATCGTCCGCGTCAAAGGCTACCTGTTCGCGATGGATCCCAAGCGCAACCAGTTTGTCAGGCGCGAGCAGTTGCGCACGCGAGTCGTTTCATTAACCGGTAACGTCATCGTGAATGTCCTTCCTGCGCACGTGAAGATTGACGAAATCACCTACACCCATCGGCCGAATGGCGACATTCATGTCACCGACGGCACAGATTGGCATCTCGACATCACGCATTTGTGATTTCGAATCGCGACGAGCACAGCTTTTGAGTCGCTACGGCGCTGTCAGTCCCTCGTAAGTTTCTGCCACGATCTGATCGACGACGGCTTTCATGTCTTGCGTCCGCCCATAAGCGGCAAGTTGTCGATCGGCACCGGTGCCTTCGCGCATGATCCGCTCGATGTGCGCCATTTCCTTTTCGCTGCCAAGCTCATCGACTTCGGTCGAAACAAATTCGAGCAGTTCGTTTAACAAGCTGCGCGTCTCCACTTCCGCTTCGCGGCCGAAATCGATCAATTTGCCGTCGATCCCGTAGCGCGACGCGCGCCAGCGATTCTCATCGAGCAGTCGCCGGCGATAAACACGAAAGGTCGTGTTTCGTTGCAGCAACTTATAAAGTTTGGCGATCACCGCCTGGATCAACGCCGCGACGGCCAGGGTATCGTCGACCCGTGATTGCGCATCGCACACGCGCACTTCAAGTGTATCGAAAATTGGATGCAGCCGAATGTCCCACCAGATCTTTTTTGGATTGTCGATGCAACCGGTCTTGACCAGCAACTTGCAGTAATCTTCGTACTCGGAGAGCGATTCGAACGCGTCCGGAATTCCGGTGCGCGGAAAACGCTCGAATACTTTTAGCCGATAACCCTTCAATCCCGTGTCCTGGCCAACCCAAAACGGCGAATTGACCGAGAGCGCATAAATGTGCGGGAGAAAATAACGCGCCTGATTCATCACATGAATGGCCGATTCGCGATTGGGAATACCAACGTGGACGTGCAATCCAAAAATGAGATTCGCGCGCGCGAGTTGCTGCATGTCCTTGACGATTTCCTGATAGCGCTCGCCTTGAGTGATGAGTTGATCGCGCCAGTGCGAAAACGGATGGGTGCCTACTGAGGCGATTTTTAATCCACTGTTTCCGGCGAGCTGCGCAAGCTTGCTGCGTAATTCGATGACGTGGTCGCGCGCGCAGGAAATCGAATCGCAAATCTCGGTGCCGAGCTCGACGACCGATTGGTGCATCTCCGGCTTGATCTGCTCTTTGAGCATGACCTTTCCATCCTCGAGAATTTCCTGGATGTGCGAGCGCAGTTCGCGCGTCTCCGGATCGACGATCGCGAACTCTTCCTCGATGCCGAGAGTGTAGGTGTGGTTTTTCCCGCTCATTCCGGGCGAATTCTAAACCCGAAGCAATGTGTGGTAAACGCTATGCGAGCTCGCGCCTTGCCGCCGCTGCCTGAACGAACTTGCCCCAGCTCAAATTGTCTCGGCCCGTTTTATGTTCCCGCGCTTTACGAATCGCCATTTCCGAAACGGCTTCCACCACCCACTCAAAATTCGCCTGTCCGACATTGGCGGCCTCCGCATCCGGCGCGGGATTGCAAAAATCAATCGCAACTGGAACGCCGTCGCGGATCGCGAACTCGACAGTGTTCAAATCGTAACCAAGATATTCGTTCAACCGCAGCACGCCCTGTTCGACTTTC